>DQXT01000147.1 GCA_011042225.1 Deltaproteobacteria bacterium
AACTAAATTGACTGGTTCTGTTTGATCCGGTATAAACCGGCGAAAAGGAAAGGGCTTTATGGGTAAGGAGCGTGTATTAATAGCAAACCGCGGAGAAATCGCCCTCCGTATTATTCAGGCCTGCAAGGATCTTGGCCTGGATTACGTGGTCCTACATACAAAGGAGGACGAATTCTCAATGCACGTTCGAGTTGCACAACAGGAAGAAAGCGATTTTAAAAAGGCTTATCGCATAGCTAACTATAAGGATCCTAATGAGGTTTTCTCCGTGGCGGATGAGGCTGGATGTACTGCTATTCATCCAGGCTACGGTTTTTTTTCCGAGAATTACGTTTTTGCCAGAAGGGCCGCCATGAGGAACCGACCTTTAACTTTTATAGGCCCTAAATGGGAAGTCATAAGGGATCTCGGCAGTAAGATAAACACCAAACGTCTGGCAAAGAGCCTAAAAATACCAGTGATTCCAGGGTCTGACGGACCGATTTACAATGAATTAGAGGCTGAAGAAGTAGCGAAAGAGCTTTTTTTTCTTCAGAAGGAAAAGGGTGTTCAGCATCCATCTATCCTGGTAAAGGCATCTGCCGGTGGCGGGGGGATGGGTATTGAAGAGGTCAGTCATCTTGATGCCTTCAGGAGAACTTACCGGAGGATACAGAATTATGCCAAGCGGCAATTCGGGGATGAGGGGGTCCTTATCGAACAGTGTCTGATAGATTATCAGCATCTTGAAGTGCAACTTTTGTGCAGTTCCTATGGTGAAGTAGTGCATTTCGGGACAAGAAACTGCACTATACAGAGTACAGGCAGACAGAAGAGGGTAGAAGTGGCTCCCGGATTTGATCCTGCTGTATGTGAGTATCCTTTTGATGCAAGGGCAGTCCTTGACCGGATCGTGAAGTATTCCGTACGGCTGGCAAAACATGTAGGTTATGACAACATAGGGACGTGGGAGTGGATAGTATGCAGAGATGGCAGCCCTTACCTTATGGAAGTCAATGCCCGTATACAGGTTGAAAACGAGATTTCAGCATGTATTTCAAGATTAAATGGGAGTAACAGGCCTCTCAGTTTGATCAGGGATCAGATAAGAGTGGCTCTTGGAGATAGACTGGGTTTCAGTCAAAAAGACATATCTTTTGAAGGGACCAGCATAGAAATGAGGATTGTTGCTGAAGATACCAAAAGGGGTTTCGTACCATGGTGTGGTACCATTACACGCTTTGATTATCCGGATGAATGCTGGGCAAGGCTTTATTCGCATGTACCAAGAGATATGCCCTACAAGATTCCAACAGAATATGATCCTAACTTTGCCCTTGCTATTATCTGGGGAGAGGATACGCAACAGGCCAAGGAGAGGGCCAGGCAGTTTCAAAAAGGGACTGTCATAGAGGGTAAAGGGGTCAAAGAGGAAGGTATTATAACTAATATGGACTATCTCTATGACCGCATTGATGATGTGCTTCAATTTTGATTGTCGACAAAACATGAATGCGCATAGATCAGATACATATGGCGGATAGCGGCAAGTTACTCAGTCAACTCGCTGATCGGATCTTATATCTTATTGATATCAAGGGCAACAGTGAGTATGGCAATATTGGTGATCTTCTTGGACAGGTCCAGAGGCTTCGTCAGTCTCTTTTTGAAATAAAAGAGTCGGACCTTTTTGAGGAAATCGACCGCGTCGAGGACAGGGTCTCCTTCCTTGAAGATAGAGTCGCTGAAAAGCTCAGTCCTGCAGAGATCGTAAACATCGTTCGGAGCCCCCAGCGTTTTACGCTTATGGATATCCTGGAAAATGTGTACGATTCCTATACCGAGCTCGGCGGCGAGGGAGACTGTAATATTGATCCTGCGATAGGAGTCGCAAGGGCCAGCATATCCAGAAGAGTCAAAAACAGGCTTTATAGTCATCAGGTCATGGTCATTGGTCATGAAAAGGGTCGGGGAGAGGAATACAGGAATGCAGGATGTGCCAGGCCCTGGGGGAATAATAAGGCCCTGAAGTATATGAGGGTAGCTGAAACAGAAGGTATTCCCATACATTTCTATATTTTTACCCCAGGTTCATATCCCATTGAAGATTATCCGGGAGCTGCACAGCAGATAGCCCGCAATCTGTATGTAATGACAAAATTAAAGGTCCCAATGGTGTCGTTTATCTCTGAAGGGGGCTCCGGTGGCGCTGAGGCAATAGGGGCTTCAGGTCTCAGGCTTATGGGGTCAAGAGGTTATTACTCGGTCATTTCTCCTGAAGGTGCGGCTGCAATAGAAGGGAAAATAAGAGAGGGCGAAAAGCTCCCGAGAAAATTGTTGGAACACTGTGCTGCTCAGCTGAAGATAACTGCTGAAGACAACCTGAAACTTGGTACTATTGATCGTATTATACAAGAACCCCCACTTGGAGCCAGGCGGGATGATTTTCCCTTTTTTCGCAGACTTCGCTATGAAATGCTTCGTGCTACAGACGAAGTGGTATTGAAGACCAAAAATTTCAGGGCCTTCAGGGCTTATGCCTTGAAAAGGCAGGCAGAAGAGGGGAAAGACGTCCCGGAGGACTTTGATTTATTTATCAGTTGGAGTCTCACAGACCTTGAAAAGGAACGACTTCTTGAATTCAGATTCAAGAAATATATAGAGCTGGGCAAGGGATATTTTATTGAGAATAAAAATATTTTAACCCAGGGGATCCGGAAGACCAAGCTCTTTGCCAGCAGGACTTACTATGATCTAAGGTATGGCCTTCTGCGGCCCCATCACCGAAACGTTCAAAAAGTAATAGAAGAGGTGTCAGGTGAAGGTTCGGTATTTCTACGAAAGGTCACGGAGCCGGTAAGGGCCGCTTATGACTTTGTTTTTCCTCAGCCTGAGCGCCCGAGTAAAGTCATACGTTCCGGGGAGCCTGAACGTAAATCGATTTTTGCAGAAGAGTGGGATCCTTACGTCAGCCCGCTCGCCAATGAAGACTGTACAGTTACCTGTCCCAATGCTGCAAAACATGGATGTCTTGATCTTTGGGTCCCTGATCTGTATGGGGAATTTTGCGGGGTATGCCCGAACTGCGGCCACCATTTTCCACTTGAGTATCAATGGTATCTTGAGAATCTTTTTGATAAGAATTCAGTCCGTGAATTCAATGCCCATATAGCTTCATGTAATCCACTTGGTTTTCAGGGTTACAGTGTCCGTCTTAAGAAGGATATTAAACATACCGGTCGCAATTCCAGCATAATAACCTTTGATGCTGAAGTTTGGGGATTAAGACTCGTAGTGGCCATGCTTTTCAGCAACTTTAGGGGCGGGACGGTTGGAGCCGCTGAGGGAGAGAAGTTCATAAGGGCATGCGATATAGCCAGTACTACCCGAAGGCCTCTTTTGGCTTACATACACAGTACCGGTGGAATCCGTATTCACGAAGGGACACTCGGTGTGGTTCAGATGCCGAAATGCACCTTTGGAGTTAGAGAATATAATGACAACGGTGGTCTCTATATAGTCGTCTATGATAATAATTCTTATGCTGGTCCTGTGGCAAGTTTTCTGGGGTGTTCGCTTTATCAGTTCGGCATACGTTCTTCCAGAATCGGTTTTGCCGGCCCAAGGGTCATAAGGGAGACTACCGGTCAGGACGTTCCACCTGATTATCATAGCGCTAAGAATGCCCTGAGACGGGGCCACATTCAAGGGATTTGGGACAGGCGCGAGTTCAAAAAGAACCTCTATGACGCCCTGATGACGCTGGGCGGCCCCAACCTTTATTATAGATGAGTCTATTGAAAAATTTATGGATATAAATCTCAATGACCTGTTAAGGCGCTATCGTTCTCATCCCTTTGAGGACTATTTTGTCGAGACACCCCATACAGGTGTCGTGTTCTTTAAGGTAAAGGAGGGACAAACCGTCAAAGGACCTAGTGGCGAATGGCTCCATAGACCGGGGACCCTGTTGTATACCATCGAGAGGGAACGGAATGTAAAACGTATGACTGCCCTCTGGAGTGGACAAATTAGTGGAATCCGTCTTGATATAGAGGGTCGATTTGTCGAGGCAGGCGAACCACTCTTCTCTATCCGGCACCAACTGGATAAGGAAGAAATAATTGATCGCATTTTGACTCAAGTTCTATATATCTTTTCTGCCCCCCAGCGGGCCAGGTATTTTCTCACACCTGAGATTTCAGCAAGGATGGAAAAGCGGTCCAAAAAGGGTGTATCCGTGGAATTTGGGGAAGACGTGTTGATCATGTCCTTGATGAAAAGAGATACAGTGGTCAGTTATGAAGGCGTCCCGGGATCACTTTACAAAGTTTATTTCAATTCAGGAGATATGGTGGAACAGGGGGCTCCTCTCTTGGGAATCTGTTCTCCCGATAAGCTTCAGTATGTGCAGAAGGTAATCCATAGGATCCGCACAGAGTGGGAAAAGTAGGGAAGGAAATTAGCAGGCATCAGGGATTCGAATTGCCCTTGGTTTCGTTGCTCTTGAGAGTTATTAGCTATATCGGTCCGTTGCCATGCCTCAAATCCTTTCCAGGATGACTTTCTTCGGAACTCAGAAATCAACAGTTTAGATTTTTTTGGACCCTGAACCTTTTAAACATGCTTTTTCTCGGTTGAGGCCTTGTCAAGATCTATTATATTAATATTGCCAAGGTAATTCTTTGTCACATGGCAGGTTACATTACGAATCCTGGTAACAAGGTCACCGAGTTTTTCAATGTCTCGGCATATTGACTGCAGTATTTTAAAATTTGGGTCGTTTTCATTAATACGGTATCTCAATAGCTCACCCCATCCCAGAATAGACTGCATTGGTTGGCTTAACTCATGAGCTGCTGAGCCTGCCATTTCAATAACGCCCTTGAGCTTTTCCTTCTCAAGGAGCATATCCTGTGCCCTTTTGATTTCAGTTATATCCTGGGCCAGTTCCGCAACCTGTATGATATTTCTTTGGAGATCATGAATGGGGATTGCAGTCACCAGAAGCCATTGATCCGTTTTGTAATTATGGTGTTCTATAGATTGAGTCTTGCCTGACAACAACGCCTGTTTGACTGGGCAACTGGCACAAGGAAGAATCCCCTGGGGAATAACCTCGATACAGAGCTGCCCTCGAGAGAAATCTTCTATTTTATACTGGCTTTGGGCTATTGAATTCATCCAGTCCACGGTAAGGTCTGAATTTAACACGATCAGGGCAGCATTCATATTCTCTACTATTCTTTCCCATATATGCCTTTCTTGAGTCAGCCTCTGTTCTTCAGCGCTATCTCCCAGTGCCCTTTTTATATGCAGTTCCAGCTCTTTGGTATCAACCGGCTTCTGTAGATAGGTATATGCCCCTTGTCTGACTGATTCGACGGCATCATCCACTGTTCCATATGCAGTCATTATGATAATCGGGACATGTGGATCTCTGAGATGGATTTCATTTACCAGATCCGAGCCTCTCAGGCCTTCCATGCGCTGATCTGTGAGCACAATTGAAAAGTTGCCTTGTTCGAAAACAGACAAGGCCTCTTTTGGATCTAAACAGGTTACCACCTGATATCCCATAAGCTTCAGGCGAATCTCCATCACCTGCAAGATGTTATAGTCGTCATCTACTAACAGTATATTTGGAGAAACAGCATTATTCATTTTAAAAATGATAGCTAATGTCTTAAGGGTTTTCCTTGTTGTTTTTAACTTTAGTCACAAAATTATACGCAAAATTAATGCCATTCAGTTATGGGAAGTATTTACAATAAAAAAAGTGCCGACACGATCCCGCTCGAAACAATGCAGCGCAATGAGATTTTTGGTAATAAATTGTTTATCCTGTTTATGAAACTTATTTTTTGAGAAATAAGGAGATGATGCCGGGAATAAGAAATTTATTCCTTCAGTATCATCAGGCTTAAATCGCTTGCAGCGGCCGAATGAGTAATTAGCCCTACTGAGATTATGTTTACTCCTGTTTCGGCAATTTCCCGAACATTCTCAAGATTTATTCCACCTGATGCCTCAAGGATTATACTGGGCTTAAGTCGTCTGGCAAGAGATACGGCATCCCTGAGCATTGCCGGATCCATATTATCCAGAAGAATTGCATCCGCACCCGCCTCTATGGCCTCTTTAAGCTCTTCAATTTCTGTAACTTCTATTTCCAGTAAAAGCGTATGCGGCATCTTGGACCTGGCCAAGGTTATGCTCTTTTTTATAGAACCGCATGCTGTAATATGATTATCTTTAATAAGAAGCCCATCCGAAAGACCATGGCGATGATTATGACCTCCTCCTATCCTTACTGCATACTTTTGAAGCAGTTTCATTCCAGGTGTGGTCTTTCTGGTGTCCACAAGTATACAGGGAAGGTCTGAGAGTTCCCTTACAAAATCTCTGGTAAGGGTGGCAATCCCGCACAGGCGTTGAAGAAAATTAAGTGCCACACGTTCTGCCTGGAGAATAGCGGCAAGCTTGCCGTAAAGCCTCATGACCATATCACCGCTGGAGACCTCTGAGCCCTCTTCTCTTATTGCTTTAAACCGGATGTCCGTGTCCATTTGCCTGAAGGCTTCCTGAACTAAAAATGTCCCTGCAATAACGGCTTTTTCCTTGGCAATAATAACAGCAGAGCCGAGAATATCAGGGGGTACTATGGCGTCAGTGGTTATGTCACCATGTTCAAGATCTTCCGCCAAAGCTGCGGCTACCTGCTGATTGTAAAAAAAGCGGTGGGGAGGATAAATGTGTGAGGCCATTGTCTAGCTCCTGAGTATGGCTTCAAGGGTTTCCTTGTGGGAGACTATTTTTTCCAATTTGAGCTGAAATTTATTAATTTTGTCGAACTCCTTTTGTACGATTTCTTGAGGCGCCCTGGAAAGAAAATTTTCATTCTTGATTTTGGCCTCTGTCTTGATAAGTTCCTTGGTGAGCTTGTCTTCCTCTTTGGTAAGCTTTCGAAGTTCTTCCTCAATATCTACAAATCCCTCAAGAGGTATGAAAATTTCAATATCTTCAAGTATGACCGTCGCTGCACCTTTGGGACGCAGATCTTCTTTGCTCATAAGATCTAAGGTCTTGATTCCGACAAGGGTAGCTATGGCCTTTTTCTGAGAATTTAGAAAATCGTAAGCCTTTTTAGAGTGTGCCAGGGCCATAACAATGATTTTGGCCCCCGGATGTATCCCAAGCTCAGACCTTGCGTTTCGGATGGAACTTACCACCTCCATAACTTGTTTGATTATGTCTTCCGCCTCAACATCGATCCATGCCTCAACCTGCTTAGGGAAAGGAGAGACCATGATGTGATCTCTTTGCCCCGGCAGATGCTGCCAGAGTTCCTCTGTAACAAACGGCATAAAGGGATGAAAGAGCCTGAGGCTGTTATCAAACACAGTGAGTGCCACCCATCTGGCCGCCTCCTGTCTATCGGTTTCATCTCCTGTTAGTGCCGGTTTTGCAAGCTCAAGATACCAATCGCAGTACTCATGCCAAAAAAATTGATACAGTTCTTTCGCGGCAACATCAAAATCAAATTCATCCAGGGCCCTCCGAACAGTGCCGGTGACTCGGCTGAGACGTGAGAGTACCCATCTTTCTGATGGATCGGGAAAGGATTCCGGTTCAGCAGGTTCGGCCAAGGCACCTTGACTGGTCTTTAGATTAAGAAGTACAAACCGTGCTGCGTTCCAGATTTTGTTGACAAAGTGACGGTAACCTTCGATCCTTTCTTCTGCCAGCTTTATGTCCCTGCCTTGAGCTGCAAAGGACGCTAGTGTGAAGCGTACCGCATCGGTTCCGTATTTTTCCATGATGGTCAAAGGATCAATTACATTTCCCTTTGACTTGCTCATCTTTTTGCCCTCAATATCCCTTATAAGGGCATGTAGATATACATGCTTAAAAGGTACATCCCCCATGAAGTGGAGCCCCATCATCATCATCCTGGCCACCCAGAAGAAAAGAATGTCAAAGCTTGTTATAAGCACGGACGTGGGATAAAAGGTCTCCAGTTCAGGGGTCTTGTCCGGCCATCCAAGCGTGGAAAAGGGCCATATGGCCGAGCTGAACCAGGTATCAAGTACGTCGCTTTCCTGCTCCAGGTCTGTATTCCCACACCTGGGACATACCTTGGGTTCCTTTCTGGACACAAGGACCTCGCCGCAGGTTGCGCAGGTCCATGCCGGGATGCGGTGTCCCCACCATATTTGGCGGGATATGCACCAGTCGCGGATAGTGGTCATCCATTCGTCGTATGTCCTTTCCCATGAGGCAGGGACAAGGATGGTCTGCTTATCTTTCACTGCCTTTAGAGCAGGTTCAGCCAAAGGCGCGACTTTTACAAACCACTGTTTTGAAAGCCTGGGTTCCACCACTGTCTTGCATCGATAGCATATGCCTACCGCCAATTCGTAAGCCTCTTCCTTTTCCAGCAGGCCCTGTTTTTTCAGGTCAATAATTACCCGCTTTCTTGCCTCATAGCGGTCGAGACCGGCATAACGGCCGGCGGACTCAATAAGTGTTCCGTTTTCGTCAAAGATATTGATGGATTGAAGTCCGTGCCTTTTTGCTATCTCAAAGTCGTTCAGGTCATGTGCAGGGGTGACCTTTACCGCACCCGTGCCAAATTCGGGCTCTACGGCTGCATCTGCAACTACCGGTATGCGCCTGTTTAACAGCGGGAGCATGAGATCCCTGCCGACCAAATCCTTGTAACGGGGATCTTCCGGATGGACTGCCACTGCGGTATCCCCAAGCATTGTCTCCGGTCTTGTGGTAGCAACGGTTATGAACTTAGTGTCCTGCTTTGTTTCTTCAGCAAGGGGATAACGCATGTACCACAGCTGTCCTTCTGTCTGTTTGTGCTCTACCTCGATGTCTGCAAGGGCGGTATGACATCTGGGACACCAGTTGATTATATAATTCCCTCTGTATATAAGGCCCTCTTCGTACAGGCGCACAAAGACCTCTTTTACAGCCCTTGAAAGGCCTTCATCCATTGTAAATCTTTCTCTTGACCAGTCACATGAACAGCCGAGGCCCTTCAGTTGCTCTATGATTCTGCCGCCGCTCGAAGCCTTCCATTCCCAGACCTTTTTTATGAACTTTTCTCGTCCAAAGTCGTGACGGGAGCGACCTTCCGAATTCAGACGGCGCTCTACCACAATCTGTGTGGCTATACCGGCGTGATCTGTTCCTGGGACCCAGATGGTGTTATATCCATCCATCCTTTTATATCGAGCAAGGATATCCTGAAGGGTATTGTTAAGGGCATGGCCTATATGGAGTACACCCGTGACATTAGGAGGAGGTATCACCATAGAAAAGTATGGGCGTCCAGGATCGAATGTGGCCTTGAATAGGCCTTTTTCTGTCCACTCTTTATACCAGCGGTGTTCTACATCGCGGAAATCATAAGCCTTGGGAAGGGCTTTAATAGATGCCTCTTTAGGCATTAGCCTTAAACTCCTTTCTTGAAAAGCATGGAACAGAATAGTCTTGCTCCAGGAAAAAGACAACTGTAAAGGGCTGATTCGAATTTTACTTTACGGCAAAAATGATCCTGTCCAGGTATAACTTTACTTCAGCGGAATATTTTATTCTTGCTTAATGGCTGTTTAAATGCCTTCGCAACAGAACGACTTCTGAGACTTGCTTACCCCTTTAATCCCTAAAAAGTATTATATTAGTTTTAGTGTAATTTCAGTAAATTTTATCTACATGTGGAGATTTCATATAAATAAAATACAATATATTGTTGACATGCCGGATGTAATAAGATAAAAGAACCTAGCCTGAAAAGATGTCGTTTTTTGCAAGTTTTAGCAATTACTGGTGGTCAGCATGTGTACGGTTTTGATTATAGACGATGAACAAACAATTTTGACTTTATTGCGCTCGGCGTTAATAGAGTTCGGATATAATGTGGAAACTGCAACAGGCGGCAGGGAGGGGATTGAAAAATTCGACAAAAAGTTCATCGATATCGTAATAACGGATATCTGTATGCCTGGCATCGGGGGTAAAGACGTCGCTCGGCATATCCGGAATTCAAGTCGCAGAACAACTCCGGTTGTTGCTATTTCCGGAACGCCTTGGCTGCTTGAGGATGGCGACTTCGATAGAATTCTTGCCAAGCCTTTCCTACTCAAAGCCCTGTATGATATTATTGAAGACTTGTCAAATAAACCTTATAGAATGATAGAAAATCGCCCCCTGCGACTTGATCCGAAACTATACTCCCAAACATCATACAATGAATTTCACAACACTATTGGACGCTAGAATTCATGGGGTTTCAGGCCCTTAGTGCAGTTAAGCCACACAAATTTTGCACATCAGCAGCAGATAGCTATCTCAGAAGATCAGCGGAATATACCTAATTAATAGGAATGTTGATTTTGCTTATTAATATGGGGTAGGCTGACTGCTGGTGGGTTTCGTGTTTGATTAAAATTTCTTTTTGTAGACATGCCAGTATGGTCGCTGTTTTTTCTTGTCGTAGTAATTCTGATGATACTCTTCAGCCTTCCAAAAGGTGCCGGCCGGGAGCACTTTTGTTGCAATTTTATAACCTTTGGCATTGAGTATATCTATTAATTTATTGACAATCTTTTTTTCATCATCTCTTTTATAAAAAACGGCTGATAAATATTGTTCCCGATCCGGACCCTGACCGTCGACCTGTGTCGGGTCATGAATCTCAAAGAAAAATTTGGCCAGTTCCTCATAATCCACTTCAGCGGGATCATATGTTACTTCGACAACTTCTAGGTACCCTGTATTCCCTTGGATCACATTTTGATAAGTTGGATTTGCCGTATGACCTCCCATATAACCTGAGACTGCCGAAATGACTACGTGTTTGTACTCAAAGAGATGTTCTGTTCCCCAAAAACAACCTCCTGCAAAGTAGGCCTTTGCTATAGCCTCTTTTTTATCTGGTATAAATATCAGGGAGATAGAATTGACGCAATGTCTGATATTCTTCTCCGTTAAACCTTCTCCCTTGAAATGTGACCCAGATGCGCCCCACAATTTGCACACAATATCTCGGTTCTTCTTCCGTTTCTTAATGAACAGGGAATCAGGGCACAAAAGGGACAGATTATAGATGCCGGTATTGTGCGTACTCCTATACAGCGTAATAGCCGTGATGAAAACAAGCAGATCAAAGAAGGAAAAAGGCCTGACGGCTGGAATAAGCACAAACAAAGCCAAAAGGATATTGATGCCCGTTGGACCAA
>DQXT01000059.1 GCA_011042225.1 Deltaproteobacteria bacterium
TCAGGGCTTCCGGAGCTAAAGGTCGGCGCGAGCATTTCATCTCGTGCAAATACCGTAAGTTTACGAGAGGCAATTAAGGCTTTGGCTCAATTGAAGGGTTTTACCGTCAGCTGGAATTCGGATGTTGTACAGGACATCTTAATAGATGTTGATATTAAGCCTGACGACGATTTTTGGAAAGCCTTAGAGAATATGCTGAGACAACTGGACTATTGGTATGAATTTAAAGATAATACCCTCATTATTGGATATGGGAAAACAGTTAACTATATAATTGCCATGCCCAATGTGGCTAATGAATTTACCGCTTCTATCGGCGGCAACATGCTTGGCGGCTCTACGAGTGTTGATAATTTGGGCGAATTGAGCATGACGACAGTTAAATCAGGAACGGAAACAGATTGGGCAGAGGAAAAAACTACGCGCTATATTAACCGTTTTGACGTATGGAAGAGTATTCGACAGAATTTAGATGTCATATTAAGAATAAGTGAAGGATATAGCTCGAAAACTGATGCAAAAGGTGAATCAGGGGCCAGTATAGTCGGCACTGGTCAGTCAAAGGGAGAAGGTTCAACAGGAGCCGGCGGTATAGTATCAGGATCCGGTACGAGTTCTAAGGGCGGATCATATGAGGGAAACTATGAAGCCGAAAGAAAGGCCGCGCTTGCAGCTTCTCATAGCCAATTAAAATCAGCCACATGGCGCAGATATGGAGATGGAGAATATACTGTTGATGAATCTCTGGGGATTATAACTGTAACAACGACCGAGACATTACATAAGTCTGTTAAAAAATATATAGAAACATTAAAAAAGTGGTTATTCTGCCAGGTATCTATAAAGGCCCACATATTTGAGGTAGAACTCTCAGAAGAATCTTCAAAAGGAATCGACTGGTCTAAGGTCCTGAAGGCCGCCGAAAGAGGCAATGCTTTAATCAGCGGTAATATTGAATATGGTGATCAAGGTACCGTATACGACGTAAACTACACCGATTTGGGGGCTACCACCCGCGAAGGTCTGCGCCTGCTTGGGAAGATAAGCCTTGCTCCAACAGATTTCAGATTATTAGTAAATGCGATGGAAGAACAGGGTAATGTACACACCGTATCAGAACCCCGTCTGAATCTGCTTAACGGTTCTCCTGGTGTTCTGACAATTGGTGAATCCGTCCGCTACATCAGTAAGATAACAGCCATGAGAAACGGCGAAAGCGGTGATGTAGATTATAGTGTAGATACTGATGACATCCTGTCCGGATTGGCGTTCTTTGTTTTATGTAATGTACTTGAGGAAGATGAAGTAGTCTTATATTTGACCCCTGTAACTTCCCAGCTTCAAAGGCCCATTGAATACAAGCAGTTTGGTGATGCAAACTTAGAAGTCGGACTACCTATAGTAAAACTCCGTCAGATGTCAACCATGGCAAAGGTCCGGGATGGTGACTTGCTGATTATCGGCGGACTGATTGATCAAATTAGCGATAGCGACAGTTCAGAAATACCATTACTTGGGAAAATCCCCTTTGTTAAATGGGCTTTTAAAAATGAAACCAAAACAAAACTGAGGAGGGAATTGATAATAATTCTTCAACCCCATATCCTTCCTATGTAAATTTGGTACAGATTACTCTATAACTGAGGGTAATTTGTGACCAAGGGCACGCTATTTCGCCCCATCAATCCCCTTCAAGGCCCTTCCCGGGGCCTTTTTTGTTAATTGCTTAACCACCTTAACTCATTGACAATATATAACTAAAATGGTTTAGTTAAATTGGTCACATTGTGAAGATGTGACATGGAATTTAAGGATTTGATTCAGATATAAACCTGGAGTTCCTGCTTTTTACTAAATAGGTAGCTCCCTGACTCCTTCAATATATTTACGTAAACCTTTGAACCTCTGAATAGTCACAAATTTTAGAAATGCCATGAAAGAAAACGAAATAGAAGAAGACAAGTCAATAGCAAGATTCGGAGTTTCTATCCCTTATGATCTGATTCGTACATTTGATAAATATATCAAAGAGCGAGAATACAACAACAGATCAGAGGCCATTCGTGACCTTATAAGGGAAAAGTTGGTAGAGAAGGAGTGGGAAAAAGAACTTAAGGAACAAAAGGTGGTAGGCGTTATTACTTATGTATTTGACCACCACAAGAGGAAATTGGTAAATTCAATTATTGATATTCAACATAATTTCCCAGAACATGTTATAGTTTCGCAGCATATTCACCTGGATCATTACAACTGCCTGGAGGTAGTTGTTGTCAGCGGTGGATCTGATTCACTGCGCAATCTCACCTATAAGCTAAAAGCCCTTAAGGGTGTGAAACATTGCCAGCTTACCATGACCACAACAGGGACCAGCCTGAGTTAATCATCATATCGGCCTTTCCTTAATAATGAAAACATTACAAGTCAGGAGTCTGCTAAAATGCAGGAACAGATAGAATTATTTTCTGGAACTACTAAGTCGTGCGGCATTGCCGAAGAACTCAAAAAGTCCTATCTCGATTATGCTATGAGCGTGATAATCGGAAGGGCCTTGCCCGACGTCCGAGATGGACTCAAGCCGGTACACAGACGCATACTCTATGCCATGCAGAATCTGAGAAACGACTATAATAAACCCTATAAAAAGTCAGCACGCATAGTAGGCGATGTCATAGGTAAATATCATCCCCATGGAGACTCGGCAGTTTACGATACCATAGTTCGAATGGCCCAGGACTTTTCCATGGGGTATCCCCTTATCGACGGTCAAGGAAACTTTGGATCGATCGATGGAGATGCTCCCGCGGCCATGCGTTACACCGAAATCCGTCAAACCAAATTGGCCCATGAACTCATGGCGGATATCGATAAGGAAACCGTGGATTTTGCCGCCAATTATGACAACTCCCTTGAAGAACCCTTGGTGCTTCCATCCAAAGTGCCGAATTTATTGATCAATGGTTCATCCGGTATAGCCGTAGGAATGGCCACCAGCATTCCTCCTCACAATCTCGGTGAGGTAGTGGATGCGCTGATCGCCCTCATACAAAATCCAAATATGACCGTAGCTGATATTATGGAATATATTCCAGGTCCCGACTTTCCAACTGAAGGCTTTATATGCGGGAAGGCTGGTATCAAGTCAGCCTATGAGACAGGACGCGGAATCATCAAAATGAGGGCCAGGGCTTTAGTGGAGCAACAAGCCAAGGGCAAGCGGGAACAAATAGTTATTAACCAAATCCCATACCAGGTTAACAAAGCAAAGCTGGTGGAAAAAATCGCCCAATTAGCCAGTGATAAAAAGATTGAAGGGATCCATGCCGTAAGGGACGAATCCGACCGCGATGGAATGAGGATAGTAGTAGAGCTAAAGAAAGAGGGGATTGCTCAGGTTATCCTCAACCATCTCTACAAACATACGGCCATGGGAAGCTCTTTTGGAACAATACTTCTCGCCATAGTCAATGGCAAGCCGGAACTCCTCAACCTCAAAGAGGTCTTGGGGCACTTTCTACAACATAGAAAAACCGTCATCATAAGGCGGACGACATATGATTTAAATAAGGCTGAAGAACGTGCCCATATACTCAAGGGACTTAAGATCGCGCTTGACAATTTGGATGCGGTAGTGACCCTGATTCGTGAATCAGGAAACCCTGCAGAGGCTAAATCAGGACTTGTTGAACATTTCGGACTCACGACTATTCAGGCCCAAGCGATTCTCGACATGAAGCTTCAGCGCTTGACCGGCCTTGAGCGAAAAAAGATATTGGAAGATTATCAGCAACTCCTGAATAATATCAAAAGCTATAAAGAGATCCTGGCAAGTGATGCCATGATACTTGAAATTATAGAAAAAGAACTCAGGTTACTTAAAGACGAATATGCTATTCCCAGGCGCACTGAGTTAATTGGTGACCCTGAAGAAATTAGTATTGAAGATCTAATAGTTGAAGAGGACATGGTGGTAACACTATCACACAGTGGCTATATTAAGCGTAATCCTCTGAGCTTATATCACAGCCAAAAACGCGGGGGTAAAGGTATCACCGGGCTATCCAAAAAACAGGAAGATTTTGTAGCGGATCTATTTGTGGCCTCCACTCATGATTATTTCCTATGCTTCAGCAATCTAGGAAGGCTTTACTGGCTAAAGGTCCATGAAATTCCACAATCATCCAGAACAAGTCGCGGCAAGGCCTTGATAAATCTTCTGCCGATTGACAGGGATGCAAATGAGCATATTGCCGCTGTAGTGCCGGTACGCACCTTTGAACCGGATCGTTTTGTGGTTATGGCAACGAAGAACGGAGTGGTCAAAAAGACCTCTCTTGATGCCTTTTCAAGGCCCAGACCGGCAGGGATTATTGCAGCCACAGTGCGCGAAAATGACGAAATCATAGCAGCCGCTATTACTGATGGCGAGGCTGATATATTTCTTGGCACCAGACATGGACACAGCATTCGGTTTCCTGAAAGCAACGTAAGAGCTATGGGACGCACTGCGGCAGGTGTGCGAGGCATAAAGCTATCAAAAGGAGATCGTGTAGTCGCAATGGTGGTAATCTCAGAAGCCCATAATACACTGTTTACGGTCACTGAAAAAGGCTATGGAAAGAGAACCCGGGTAAATGAATACCGTGTGCAATCAAGAGGCGGAAGAGGTGTAATCAATATCAAGACCACGGGAAAAGTGGGTCAAGTAGTAGGTGTAATTCTTGTTAACGACCATGACGAGGTCATGCTGATTGGTGCTGGTGGAAATATTATTCGAATAGGCGTTCAGGACGTACGCATAATAGGTCGGTCAACCCAAGGTGTACGCCTGATACGTATACAGAAAGGAGATCACCTGGCAGCAGTGGCAAAGTTGGCTGAACAGGACGAAAAATGAAACGTGTAGGTGTATTGGGTGCCGGAAGTTGGGGAACTAGTCTTGCCATACTTCTAACTAATAAAGGTATTAAAACGGTACTTTGGGCCAGAAGCCATAAGTTTGCAAAACAAATCCGCGAAAATCGGGAAAATACTTTATATCTTCCTGGATTTGAGTTGCCTGCTGCACTCGAAATCACCTCGGATATTTCGAAAGCTGTCACGGATAAAGAGGTAATTCTATTTGTGGTACCCTCACATGGTCTCAGAGAGGTCGCCAAACAGGTATCGGTGGCCCTTAACGATCTTTCAAAATCACCAAATCTTCCTTATGCCTTAGTCTCTGCCAGTAAGGGAATAGAAAACAGGACATTGCTAACCATGACGGAGATCATGGAGGAAGTATTCCCCTCGGGGCTATCCGGCAGGTTAGCTGCCCTTTCCGGCCCAAGTTTCGCTCAAGAGGTAGCAGCTTCCGTCCCAACTGCTATCACTATAGCAGCTTCAGAACATAAACTGTGTAAAGGCCTTCAGGAGCTTTTTACTACCGAGACCTTCAGGGTTTATACCAGCTTTGATCTTGTAGGTGTTCAACTGGGTGGGGCTTTAAAAAACGTTATGGCTATTGCCTCCGGCATATCAGACGGCATGGGATTTGGGACCAATACAAGAGCAGCCCTGATTACCAGAGGACTTGCAGAGATGTCACGTTTAGGTATGAGATTGGGTGCCAATCCTATGACCTTCGCAGGACTTGCCGGTCTTGGAGATCTTGTACTTACCTGTACTGGAGATCTGAGCAGAAATCGCCATGTTGGCCTAAAGCTCGGTGAAGGCCAGTGCATTGATACCATACTGAGAGAAATGAGCATGGTAGCGGAAGGTGTTAAGACTACGAATTCGGTCTATGCAATGGCCGAGAAATACAACGTTGAGATGCCCATTACAAATCAGGTTTACAGGGTGCTGTATAAAGGCATTGATCCTAAAGATGCAGTTAACGAGCTGCTCACGCGTCCCCCGCGTCGGGAGCTTGGGGACATTCTGGCCTGAAGTCGGTGGGAGAAAAGCGCACATACCGTTCCCTTATGGCCAGAAATGGCCTGACTGGCTTTCAAGTCCGCCACAAGGAAACCGATCTTCACATACAATCCGACCGTAATCTTGAAAATGAAGTCTCAGCACTGGTCATAGAGAGCCGGCTCTCTATTGAGGATTATGCCCGCAGTCACCCTGGTTTTCTCGAAAGCTATACCCCTTTATCGGATAACCCTTTTGCCCCTGCTATAGTAAGGGACATGCTAGAAAGTTCTGCAGTCGCTGGTGTCGGTCCAATGGCCGCAGTGGCTGGAGCTATTGCCCAGCATATTGGTAAAAGATGTGTGGAGCTTACTTCAGGTGAAGTCATAGTAGAAAATGGTGGGGACGTGTTTCTAAGGATACTTGAGCCGATTACCTCGGTCATTTTAGCAGGCAAATCACCACTTAGCAGACGAGTGGGCATTGTCGTTGCACCCGGCCTGATGTCTTTAGGAATATGTACCTCATCGGGTACAGTGGGTCACTCAAAGAGTTTCGGAAAGGCGGATGCAGTAACTATAGTATCTCAATCAGTATCTCTGGCGGATGCAACCGCAACATCTATAGGAAATATGGTAATAACAGAGAAAGATATAAAGCACGGCCTGAATGTCTTAAAAAAAATCCCAGGAATTCTGGGGGGAGTGATTATAAAGGGAACAAAAATTGGTATTTGGGGCGATATAGAGCTTGTACCATTAAATCTATAGGTAATCATTCGCGGTTTCATACCTAACAGCTCGGAGGTGGCTTTTCCTTTATTGTGAATTATATCCGAAATATCAAGACCAAGACTCGTCCAAGGAATTAGGAAAAGGGGTTAGAAAATGATAGAGATAGTTGTGCTTGGTTCTGGAACCGGTGTCCCTTCCATAAGGCGGGCCGGTCCTGCTACCTGTTTGAGGTTAGAGGGACAAACCCTGCTTATAGACAGTGCAGCAGGTACCTTAAGGCAACTGGCTAAGGCCGGCATATCATATAATGCGCTCGACATAGTGCTCTATACACACTTCCACCCTGATCACATAGGAGAACTGGCACCCTTTATTTTTGCTACAAGATATACACCTGGATATCAAAGGAATTCACCTGTGATGGTCATAGCTGCCGAAGGTCTCAAGCAATTTTATCAATCTTTGATACAGGCATTCGGTCATTGGGTGAAGCCTGAGCATGGTAAAGTCATATTTGAAGAAATACCAAGTGAGATGAAGGCGGCAATGCAGATCTTTCCCCTTACAATACGAAGTACGCCAACCAAACATACACCTCAGAGCCTGGCCTATCGAATTGAGACATCGGACGGCAAATCAGTGGTATTTTCCGGAGATACTGATTTCTGCAATGGATTGATAGAGTTAGCTCAGGACACCGACCTTCTGGTTTTGGAATGCGCAGCCCCTGAAGGCTACAAGATCCCGGGGCACCTGACCCCATCCGAAGCGGGGAAAATTGCCCAAGATGCCGGAGTTAAGCGATTGCTCCTTAATCATTTTTATCCTAATTGCGATGAGCATGATCTGATGACACCTTGCAGAAAGGTCTACAAGGGTCCCATAATACTAGCAGAAGATTTTATGCGTCTGATTTTTTGAAATCATTTTATTTATAACCACCCTTCATGTATGCATCGAATTAAGATATTCAGGAGCTGTCAGAAACAATGCCGGTTTTTACCCTGTACTCAAGAGAAACATCTATTGAAGAAAAAATCGACCTAGCCAAATATTTATGGAAAAAATATGGAAAAGATCTGGTATTAGACAGCGAAATCGGCCGACTCCTAGCACTTTACAGAAATGAGATCTTAAAAAGCTACAAGCTGATGGAAATTTTTGGTTTAGTGAATGAATGTGCCATATGCGCGACGGAGATCCCCGGCGGGGGTTGTTGTGGAGCTGGTATTGAAGATTGGTATGACGAATTTATTTTGCTGCTAAATTTGCTTTTAAAAACAAAAATACCCACTGAACGTCTTGGCATAAAAGACTGTCTTTTTTTAGGTCCTAGGGGCTGTCAGCTCTTCGCACGACACCACTTTTGTGTCAATTATCTGTGCTCACAAATTACCGGGGTACTGAGTCCGACGCAGCTTTCAGATCTGAGGTCACAGTCAGGCAAAGAACTCTTTCTGTGTTGGGAACTTGAACTGATTTTGAGGAAGAGGCTTAATAATTTAGGCGTTGGGTCTTCTCCCAAAATACAGGATATACCTTCACACTCTTAGGCAATCATGAAGTTAATGATTGTCTGTAAAGGATAATTGTAAAATTATGGCTCTTTTTAGTAAGACAGAAATGTTTCTGATTTTTTTATTTCCCTTGTAGTTTCTTTGAAATCGCAACATAAAAGGTAATTCCTTTCTCCGCTCCCGGCTCCGCCCAAACCTTTCCTCCATGCCTTTTTGCTAGTTCCTTTACAACTGCAAGGCCCAAACCGGCACCCGCAATCCCCTTAGAGGTCTTTTCCCTCTGATAGACTTGGAAAATTTTTTCACATTCATCTTTCTTAACTCCGACGCCGTCATCGCTGACTGAAAAGATATGAAAGTCTTTATCTTCTCTGTAACCGAGCCTGATTTCACTCAAGTTATCTCCGCCATATTTGAGCGCATTGTCCACAAAATTGCGCAGGACCCTTGTAATTGAAAGCCTGTCTGCACTGATTACATGATCTAGCTTGGGCTCAATCAATTTAATTTGACGGCTATCTAAAACAGAAGAAAATTCCTCCTTCAACTCATTAAATATCTCCCCGATTTTGAGGTCTTCAATGTTTAGAGGCGCAACCTTTGCCTGTACATATATGTTTATTCTCTCCACCATAGTTACTATTTGTTCAGATGTCTGCCGGATCGTCTCACAATAGCCTCTACCTTTATCATTTAATAGATGACCATATTTTTTAATAAGGAGTTTGGAGATGCCGTGGATCGCAATAGCAGGGCCTTTGAGATCATGAAACATCGAGTAAGCGAAAAACTCGATCATTTTTTTTGACTCGGATAGTTTGTCTTTCTTTTTTAGGATATTTTCATAAAGCCATGCATTTTTTATTGCTACCGATATCTGATTTCCTATTACCTCAAGAAGGTCTATCATCTCTTGATCTAACTTAATCAATTTACCGGATGCCAGATTCATAACGCCTACAACCTGACCGACCGCAATGAGAGGAACGCACATTATGATCTTAAAACCCTTTTTTGTGAGCAGGGTGGCTCTTTCCTTATCCTCGAGCTCGGAAACCCGCTGGGCAATGAAAGAACGTGTCCTGGCGGCCTTTCCCGTAAAGCCCTCTTCCAACCCAACATATTCAAGACCCCCGGGATCGGTTCCCTGACATGCCGACAGGCTCAAATACCGGCCACTTTTGTCCATCAAGTACATCCTGCAGGCATCAAATTCGAAATGTTCGAGCATCTTAAATGCCGCCCCATTTAAAATATCATCGAGTTTCAAAGATGATGAGAGAAAGTTACTAATGTCCAGTATGATAGAAAGACCCCTGTTTCTTTCTAACAAATCGGTTTCGCTGAAATCTATTGAGATATATCTTTTGTCCTGCAAAATAGCCGGTCCTTCTCAAAAGAGACAAAAATTAAGCCGAAGACCTAATTGTCCATGAGGTTCCATCGGGCCCGTCTTTAAGAATTATTCCCTGGGCTTCGAGAGCATCTCTGATCCTGTCTGCAGTAGCCCAATCTTTTTCCTCCCGGGCACTGGTCCGATGCTTAATAACCTTCAATAAATCGGCCTCAGTCATCCCAAGGAGGCCCAGCACCTCGAGCTTCCTGTTTCTAAGATATGCATCAGGCTCTTGATTGAGCAAACCCAGCACCTTGAAAGTATCCTGGATTGCCTGTACTCCAAATTTCAAAGGCTCTATATAAAGGACCGAAGGCCTCTCCTCGGCCTCCTTCCCAAGGCGATTTAAGGCCCTGACACCATCGAAGATGTGCCCAATGGCCTGTGCAGTATTGAAATCATCATCCATGGCATACTCAAATCGATTTTTAAGATGATCAAGTGTGTCTATGCTTTCCTTTGCCTCGTAAGTAAGCAGCCGCTGCTTTTTTATCGGCCTTTCTGCCAGATGCCTTGCCTCGGAAAGGGCCGTATAGCATCGATCAAGGGCGGAGGTGGTCTCGTTCAGGATATCAGGACTATAATCGAGGGGACTGCGGTAATGCTTGGAAAGCAGAAAAAGCCTGAGTACCTCTGGATGATATTTCCCCAGAATCTCCCGGATGGTTATAAAATTTCCAAGTGACTTTGACATCTTCTCGCCGAGGATAGTTACAAAGCCATTGTGCATCCAGAAACGGGCAAAAGTCTCCCCTGTTGCCGCCTCAGATTGGGCACGCTCATTTTCGTGGTGTGGAAATATGAGATCCAGACCACCACCATGTATGTCCAGAGTAGGCCCCAGATACTTCATGCTCATGGCGGAGCATTCAATATGCCATCCCGGCCTGCCTGGTCCCCATGGACTATCCCATTTGGGCTCACCGGGTTTTGCAGCCTTCCATAAAGTAAAATCCATGGGGTCTTGTTTCTCTTCTCCCACGGCTATCCTGGCCCCGGCCCGCATCTCTGCTATATTTCTTCTGGATAAGGCCCCGTAGCCGGAGAAACTGCGCACAGAGAAGTAGACATCACCTCCCGAAGTATAAGCATGACCCTTGGTTATCAATATCTCTATGAGTTTTATAATTTCCTGGATGTGTTCCGTTGCCCTTGGTTCTGTTGTAGCACATAGCACACCCAGTGCGTCCATATCCTGAGAAAAATGCCTTATCTCTCTATCTGCAAGGGCCTTTGGAGAAATTCCTTCCTCGATGGACCGGTTTATGATCTTGTCATCAATGTCAGTAAAATTCCTTATAAAATTCACCTCATATCCTCTGTATCTGAGGTAACGTAATACTGCATCAAAGACTACGGCTGAACGGGCATGCCCAATGTGACAACGGTCATAGGCCGTTATGCCGCACACATACATGCGGACATATCCTGAAGTCAGGGGCTCAAAGGCCTCTTTTTTGCGGGTAAAGGTATTGTAAATTTTTATAGTCATGATGATTAAAAAACTACCTCGCAACAAGCGGCTTTTAATACAACTCAAAGGGGTTCAGATTTGCACTTACCAAAGTCAATGTCAACTGTTTTCTCATTCTATCTTACATACCAGCAGGGAAAACCTCCGTATAAGTATGTGGTTAATTCAAAAAGTATTTTTAAATTAAA
>DQXT01000098.1 GCA_011042225.1 Deltaproteobacteria bacterium
AGCTTGGCCGGAACTTCAATCATTATTCGAACATATTCGTCTCCTCTGCCACCAGAAGCGGTTGGGATGCCCTTCCCCCTCAGACGTAATTTCTGTCCACAACGCGTACCTGCTGGTATTTTGAGTCTAACTCTCCTCCCTTCTACAGTCGGAACCTCCACCTCTGTTCCAAGGCAGGCATCAGTAAATTTCACCACTTTGTCCACTTCCACATCTGAACCAGATAAACGAAAATTCGGATCCAGATGGAGACCGATCAGCAGGTAGAGGTCGCCTCTGCCTCCGGGTCCCTGTTCCCCCTTGCCTGCTACGCGGATCTTCTTCCCGATGCTGATGCCTTTCGGTATACGCACAGAAATTCGTTCAGGGCTCCCTCCGGTCTGTATAGATATTAACTTCTGTGAACCTTCAAGGATCTCATTTGGAGAAAGGAGCAGTTCTAAAACAACATCCTGCCCCACTGGTTTTGAATAATGAAAATTTTGTTTGCGTGACCGGCCACCAAAGCCCCCAGCCCTTGATCCAAAGGCCTGTCCAAGAATTTCGTCAAAGGAGACTTCCTTACCGCCTCGTCCGCCAAAAAAGAATCCACCCCCTCCGAGATCCTGAAAAATATCAGTAAAATCAAAATTCCGGAAGATGTCCTCCTGTGTAAATCTGCGATGAAATTCTGTGGAACCAAAGGTATCATACTGGCGTCGTTTTTCAGGATCACCCAGCACTGCATAGGCCTCATTAACCTCTTTAAAGCGTTCTTCTGCGTTTTTATCCCCTTCATTCTTGTCAGGATGATACTTGAGCGCCATTTTGCGGAAAGCCTTCTTTATCTCCTCGGGAGAGGCATTCTTTGAAATACCTAGCAGACTGTAATAATCCTTCTTCTTATTCATATTTTCCTATCTATCTCACTATATATTCTTTGGTATATTTTACAGCTCTATGTCAAAGTACCATTCAAAAATATTTGGGCATCCTTCTCGACCAAACAAAAGTAGTTTATACTATATTCGTCTTGTATTTTGGCAGTGAAATTTGAAATTGGGGAAAATAACAAGATTGTCCATGCCAGAACTAATTTCAAATTTCCAATTTTCATATCGGCATTCAACTTAATAATACACACTCTTTAGGAGAAAAGGTGTAAACCGGTAACCGAAGAATGTAGTAAAATTAACTATAACTAAAGCAAAGTCAAGAAAAGTGACCTACACATCAAGCTATATCAGACCCCTTCGTGTAGCCCCTTTTGCCGCCTCCAGTCCGCTAGAATCAGAAAAGCTGAATGCGGGTCTCAAAATAATCGAAGAAAAAGCCCCGTGGATCGAGATTATAAATGATAGGTTTGCCGATCAGACCGAGAATATGCCCTCACTGCCGTATCTTGCAGGAAAAGATCATCTCCAGGCCGGCAGATTTATAAGCCTTCTTTTAGATCCATCCATAGACATTGTATGGTGTTTAAGAGGCGGTTATGGATCCTTGCGTTGGCTGAACATGCTGCCATGGAAACAAATTAGGTCTAAAACCCCTGTACTGATAGGTTTTAGTGATGCCAGCTTTCTTCACTCAGCCCTTTCCAGGCAAGGTCATCTGTCAATACACGGCCCCCTCATCTCAACTCTGCCGATAACATCGGAATCAGCAAGAAATGCCCTGTGGGCCTGCCTTGATCAAGGGAAATTCCCCGGTCTTTTGGGTACTACCCTTAGCCATGGCAAGGCAAAAGGCCCACTTATCGGGGGAAATCTAACGTGTATTATACACCTTATCGGTACAACTTATGAGCCAAACTGGGATGGAGCAATCCTCTTGATTGAAGATCACAATGAAGCTCCTTATCGCCTTGACCGGATGCTGACACAGCTTATGCTTACAGGCAAGTTATCCAGGTTGGCTGGGGTCGCTGTAGGCCAGCTCTCTGGAGACAAAAAGCAGAAAAGCCTAATACAGATAATTTTACAGGATCGGCTCAGCTCTATCGGAATCCCTGTAATCATTGATCTCCCCGTGGGTCATATACCTGATAATTATCCACTGTTAATTGGTGGATACTATGAATTGGACGGAGGCAAAGGCCTCTTGAAACCAATGACAGGACTGACCGTGCGTCAAAACCCCTAAACCTCTATCTCAAATAATATTTCCCCTTCCAGGACACTGCAGCCAAGCCCCGTCATCACAGCAGTTATCACACCTGTGCACGGAGCTGAAACCGGGCAAAAAAGCTTCATCCTCTCCAGTGTCAAAAGCTCCTCACCTTTCCTCACGTGCATGCCGGGCATAAGTGATGGGCTCACTTCCACCACAGTACCAGCCATTTGGGCCATGATCCTGATCGGCTCTGAGTTTCTAAGACTGTTCATCTCTCTTATACCTTTATAATATCTTGTTTTTGCAGGGCAAGCACTTGAATCTAAAAATATTGACGATAAAAATGGTAGTAAGCTATAAATATATAATAAAAATAATCGATAATAGAATAACCCGGTCTTACCAGTATCTTCTAGGGGGAGAATATACGAACATGCCATCCAAGGCTTTAGAGGTCAATATTGCCTACAGCCGCGTTGATGTCACTGTTGACCAAACATATAAAGTCTTGCAGGAAGTCATGGGAGAATACTATGGCGTCAGAGAAAGACTACAGACATTCCTGGAAGAAATTTGCCACCCTTACAAGAACTGGATATTTATTGTAAAGGAAGCAAGGGGCTATGCGCTTAATTATTTTCACGTCCTTAAAGCCCACCCTAAAGGACCTGATGCGGCCAGACTTTATATAGACATCTTTTTTCAGGCCATCAATTCCTCCAAGGACGAAAATCTTAGGATTAATGCATCGGACAATATCCTCTCTTTTGTTGAAAAAATTATCAAAAATACAGATAGTTATCTCTTCAGATTCCTGCCTGTCCTGGATCATGCATTTGACAGAATCAGATATTCTCCGAACGAAACGTTTGTCTTATTTGTTAAGGGTTTTTATCAGCTTAATATGCTTGGGAAGGACTATTCCCAGGCAATCTCTTCAAAATCAGACCTTACCGCCTTAAATCGCCTTTTAATCAATTATTTCCGATATACATACAACTACTGGTTAGGGGAAATTGATCCAGGGGTCTGGTTTGAAAAAGAATCCGGAAAGACAGGATTCGATGAGATTTTCAAACCCGTTTCCCACAGACAGTTAAAGGCCTGTCAGGAAAGGTTGAAAAGTATTGTCAGCTCTTCGGATCAAAGCTCAAAGACCCTTCTAGATCAAATTGTCAGACTCCCCGGATACGGTCAAATAATAACCAGTTACAGCGATATTCCTCAAAGACTTCTAGGCGCCGGAGATGACCAGGCACAAGGAAACCAATGGAAGTTGCTGTTTCTTCTTCGCGTTATGGATACCTCAGGTCTTTCACCTATTCACGAGGAGGCATTAAGAGACATTAATCGAACCATTGCCTGGCTCATACATCATGAAGGTCCTCTGGCCATTCAGCAATCTCTGGAAAAGACTTTTGCGATTTTAATAAGGAGTATAGAAAAATTCCCGGGGACGGCATTGAACTGTGTACTGAACATGGGGAAAGGGGTCTATAAGACTGAAGATAGTGAACTTGTAGAATTTTTTATCGATTCAGTGGTCTCACTTGGTTTCCAGACACCGGAAATAAAGGGCATTGATGAAGACTGGCAGATCAGAGCAAATCCCGCCCATATTCAAAATATACGCACTTGGATGCAACTTATCGAGATAAACCCCAAATGGTCTAAAAAACTGCTGTCTTCTCTGATTATCTATCTTTCATTGAGCGGCGTTTTAATCAAAGACACTGATCTGTTCCCTCGTGACATAACTCAATTGCTGAATACTGACATTGGACCGGTTTACAACCTGGTTAAACAGTTGGCCCGTCTTTTCCCTACATATTTCAATGATATAGGAGCAGAAGGAAAGCTAAGGGACATCTCTACCGAAATTGATGAAATCTGTCTGCGCAATGACCCCCTTATACACTTTTTGAGAAAGCAGAGTCACGTTGAGAGCAGTAACCGATTGATAGGCCTCATGGAAGCCGTTCTTAACTTCTGGAAGACCAAAAACAAGGAAAATATAAGGCCTTTTGTGCCTTTGGATATCTATGACCAAGTTCAAACAGAGGGACACAATATCGATGGGGTTCATGAGATAGTTACCTATCTTTTCCGGACCGAGGGGCTGAAAGATGTTAATGCTCTCTTAAATATTGGCGACGATCATCTTAGGACATTAATGGATGAAATTCCAGGTATAGCAAATCTTGATTTTAAAAAATTTGAACTGGGCATTACCTTCTATAAGCTCCTATATCAAAAATACCATCTGGAATTCACTGAAATAAAAAGCTACCTTACGCAACTCCGATCCAGCGGATTGCCTGATCTTGAAAAATTGGAAAAGACTCTTGGAGAAAAAGATTCCGGCCTGAAATTGGAATTGCTGCTGGGCTACCTTGAGAAGCTGAGATTAATTATCCTATCTTCCGAAGACTATGAAGTCAGGGAAAATATATACAGAAAGAGACATTTCACTGTTGATATCCCTTCCATGTACGGCAGCTACCATGAGCTGAAATTTGATGCACTGGGGCTTACTTTCCGATTGGAGTCCCTGGTGAATGTACTTTTTGAAAGATTGGTTGAAACAATTGATCTTAAGCTGATCACAAGGGCCACCTTTTCCCAGATTTTTTATTACTTACGTCTCTTTGATTCGGCCCTCAAATTGGATGGAATCTCATCTTTGGAGATAAGAAGCCAATTGGATCTGCTGGCCCATTCTCTCAGGATCAGGGGATTTTCCTTAACTCAGTATCTAGACATCTTCCGTGGTTTTTCCCAAGGCGTAAGAAATATCATAAACGACTACTTCAACAATATCCATCAGGGAAATCTCTCCAAAATCCTGGATCAAATTCCGCCTGAGAAGCTATTGTCCAAGTATCTCCCACCTGGAGGACCTGACGATCGAAAAAAAATGCCCCACCGTATCACAGAAATCTTCTTGCGCGACAGGATCGCCACTTCCTTGGGTTTACAACAGCTTGATATCTTTTTGGGCCGTATTTTAAACACCCTTTATCATCAGTCAGACGAACTTCCAAAAGAGGATTTAAGCGTATTGCTTAACTATAATCCTCAAAAGGTAATAACGCCTATCTATCCTACAAAGAAAGGTGTATCAGACGTTATCCATCTAGGAAATAAAGGATTTAATCTGGTCAGGCTAAACAGTTTTGGCCTCCCGGTTCCTCCTGGTTTCATTATTACCACCGAAGTTTTCAGATGCCGTGATATTGTTGACCGCTATATACCTGCAAAGAAAAACTTCGAGGAACAAGTGGCTCTTGAATTAGCCACCCTTGAAAAATTGACAGGAAAGACCTTTGGAGACCATCACAATCCTTTGATTCTAGCAGTAAGAAGTGGTTCTACTATTGCTCAGCCCGGTATGATGGATACATTTGTTGATGTGGGAATCAACGAAAATATAGTTCATGGAATGGTCAAACAAACAGGCAATGCGTGGTTCAGCTGGGACACCTACCGGCGATTTCTCCAGTCTTATGGCATGGCTTTCGGCCTAAAAAGAGATGAATTCGATGATATAATGATTGATTTTAAACGGCGTTTCGGAAGACATAAGAAAAGAGACTTTTCCGGGCAGCAAATGAAAGACACCACCTTGGCCTACAAGTCGCTGATCCTTGACAGCGGCATAGAAATCAAGGAATCTCCTTTTGAACAACTCCTTGTTGCTATCAGAAAGGTCTTTGATTCTTGGCATACACCTAAGGCTGAAACCTATCGTAAAATTATGGGCATCTCCGATGACTGGGGTACTGCAGTAACAGTTCAAACCATGGTATTCGGCAATTTATCCTGGAAGTCCGGTGCAGGGGTCTTTTTTACTCACAACCCCAGATGGCCGGGGAACACCCTCATATTATGGGGCGATTTCACCCTTGGGAATCAAGGCGAGGACGTTGTTTCCGGCCTGGTCAGCACCCTTCCCATTTCAAAAAAACAGGCAGATATTGAAAACAGACAGAGTGATGCTACGCTTGAGTCACTTTTCCCGAAAGTGTACTCTAAAATGAGGGAATGGGCCAAAGAGCTGGTCTATAATAGGAACTGGGGACCCCAAGAGATCGAATTCACATTTGAGAGTCCTGATATAAAAGATCTTTATTCTCTCCAGACCCGCAATATGGTCATAAGAGAAAGAGAGAAGGTTTACTCCTTTGATATCGAAGCGAAATCGTCTGCCAAATTTCTCGGACACGGGATAGGCGTGAGCGGAGGTGCCATGACAGGCAGGGCTGTATTCAGCCTTGAAGAAATCCAACACTGGCGAAAGGCAGAACAAGGGACATCCCTTATTCTTATCAGGAATGACACCGTTCCTGATGACATCAAAGAGGTCTATGAAGCTGACGGCTTGCTCACGGCCCGGGGAGGTTCCACCTCACACGCCGCAATTGTGGCCCACAGACTGGGAAAGACCTGCGTTGTGGGATATGCGCATCTTGTTTGCATTGAGAGAGAAAAGACCTGCTCATTGGATGGGGAAAAGCTGAAAACAGGAGACTGGATAAGCATTGATGGCCAGGAGGGATCTATATATCTAGGTCAAATAAAAATCAAAGAAATGGAAAGGAACTTAAAATGAAAAGCATCTCGAAGAATGAGGATAGTAACAACTCCAAACTGGGAATAAATGGCCTCGGAAGAATTGGGAAACTGACGCTGTGGCACCATGTCGCGCGTAAGTATTTTAATGAAATAGTTGTCAACCTGGGACGAGATGTTGGTACCTCGCTAAAGGATATTGCACATTACCTGGAAAGAGATTCCACCTATGGATCCCTTGCTGGTTACCTGTATGGGTATAAAGGCAAAAAGGTAATTCGGGACGTAGATGAAAATACCGGTTCCATGACCATAGACGGCATCAAGATCAAGGTCCTGCGACATTCCAGAAATCCGAAAGATATTGGCTGGAGTGAACATGATATAAACCTTGTAGTAGATACCACGGGTCAATTTACTGATCCCACTCTCTCCCCGAACAGCCCAGGGGGTTCTGTTAGAGGCCATTTTGAGAGTGGAGCGAAAAAGGTTGTTGTTTCAGCCCCTTTTAAAATAAAAGACAAGACCAGGACTATGCCTGACGACGCTGTTACAACCGTTATGGGCATTAATGAAAATGACTATGACCCGCGAATACACGTGATTGTTTCCAATGCTTCGTGTACAACTACCTGCCTGGCGCACATGATGAAACCCCTCTTGGATTCTTTTGGCTCAAAAAAGATTCTGACCGCTTCAATGGCTACTGTTCACGCAGTAACAGGCTCACAAGAAGTACTGGACCGACTTCCAAAATCAGGGGCAATAGATCTGCGAAAGAATCGGAGCGTTTTAAATAACATCATATTAACAACGACAGGGGCGGCTAACACCCTGGCACTTGTGTTACCGGAGATGAAACAGATAGGGTTTATTGCTCAATCAGTGAGAATTCCAATTACGACAGGGTCATTGATTATTTTGGTGGTGAACCTGCAGGAAGAACCGTCGGGTGAATCGATTCGAAAGGAGACAATAAACAAAATTTACAAGGATGCTGCAGCTTGCGATTCCCGTGGATATCTCCACTATACAGAAGAGCAGAATGTCTCCTGTGACATTATCGGACTTCCAAGGGCCGGGGCTATTATTGAGGCCAATGAAACCCATACCCGCACAGCAGAAGTAAACATAGATCTTCAAAAGGTGTGTCCAATCTCGGGGCAAGAGGATCTACAGAAAAACGGGCAAAACATGTTGAAAATACCAATCACTCAGGTGGTCATCTACGGATGGTATGACAATGAACTGGGAAGCTATGTTAATATGCTTGGGGACCGTGTTGTATCAGTAGCGGAATTTATGTAGCTCTCTATTTAGAAACAGCGCCTGCCATGTTAAAGATATTTAAGGCTCCAGCATGGTCCATAATGTCCAGACGTGGTTATCGATATTTGTGTTGGCCTTGTTGAGTTTGGGGAAGTAGTGACTCAATAGTTAGACCACTTTGTTAACTGATTTGTCACAGTTTATCTATACCATAAGTCATCAGCAAGACCAGCTCTGCAATTAACTCACATGGTAATATATTTCCTTGATCATGAACCCACCCTATGTCATTGGAAGGTCATATCCCCTGGAGGCCTCTCAAATACTGAAAGGACTTCAAGACAGAGACTGCTTTGTATTTCTTGAGACTTCCAGGATTTCCAGAGAGAATAGTACCTCATATCTCTTTTTAGACCCAATAAAGATTCTTACTGCGTACGGCCTCGATGATCTGGGATCTCTTTACAAATCTATGGAGAGGGCCCTTAAAAGAGGGTACTATCTTGCTGGATGGTGGAGCTATGAGTGGGGATATGCACTTGAGCCCAAATTATGGCACCTTTTGGATACCCCGAAGTGCAAGGCGACCCCTCTGGTATGGCTCGGTGTATTTGAAAACCCGAAGATATGGATTCATCGGTCGGACGCCCCTTTTTGTCCTTTAAAACATATTCCGGATATACAAAAAAATTTAGGACCCCTGGAGCCTGAGGTGACAAAGGGCCAATACGTAAAGGCGGTAGAGAGTATAAAGGAATATATAGCGCGCGGTCACACCTACCAGGTTAACTATACCTTTCGGGAAAGGTTTAACTATACTGGTCTTCCGACTGATCTTTATCTGTCACTAAGGGCCAGGCAACCTGTCTCTTACGGAGCTGTAATACGCACCGGGAGTAAATGGGTGCTTTCCCTTTCTCCGGAACTTTTCTTTCGCCTGGAGGGAAACAAGATCTGGTCTAAACCCATGAAAGGCACATCTAAAAGGGGAAGGACAACTGAAGAAGATTGTGAGCTGGCAAATTTTCTGGCCAATGACCCCAAAAACCGGGCAGAGAATATCATGATTGTCGATCTGCTGCGGAATGATATCGGGAGGCTTTCTCTTACCGGAACGGTCAGGGTACCGGAAATCTTTACTGTCGAACGCTATGAGACTCTCTTTCAGATGATATCCAAAGTAGAGGGAAAAATTCGCCCTTACACCCCCTGGCACAAAATCTTTAATGCCCTTTTCCCGTGCGGCTCTGTGACCGGTGCGCCAAAAATCCGGACGATGGAGATTATTTCTGAGATCGAGTCTTCTCCAAGGGGTGTATATACCGGCGCCATAGGGTTTATCTCTCCCCACAGAAAAGCCGTCCTAAATGTGGCCATAAGGACAGTTGTCCTAGAGGAAGAATGCGGAAAGCTCGGGATAGGAAGCGGGATAACAATGGATTCAGATCCTGAAAAGGAATATGATGAATGTAGACTCAAGGCAAAATTTCTGACAAACTCTTCCTCTTTATCCTACAAAAAAACTGGACCCAGCGAAGACTTCTCCCTTGTAGAGACTATGAAGTGGGATCCTGAAGGGATAAAACAGTCAGCAATAGAGGGTTATTTCCTGCTGGAAAGGCATCTTCAAAGGCTCTCGCGCTCTGCCCACTATTTCGCCTTTTATTTGGACCTGGAAAGGGTTAGAAAAAAATTAGCTGAATTTGCAAAGGGACTGTATTCAAAAAACAGTCCCTACCGGGTCCGCGTTCTGCTGGAAAGAGATGGTTCTCTAAATATTTCAGCCTCTGAACTATCCATACAAGAAAAGCAGATTTGTTTTGACCTGTCGACAAAGACAATTGACTCTCGTGACCACTTTCTATATCACAAAACCACATACAGGCCCCTTTATACGGGAGAATATCAAAGGGCCAAGGCCAGAGGGCTTTTTGACTGTATTTTTTCAAACGAGCGGGGTGAGCTTACCGAAGGTACAATCAGTAATTTATTCTTAGATATTGACGGTCAACTCTTAACGCCGCCTGTATTCAGCGGTCTCTTAAACGGCACCTTGCGTCAGGATCTTATAAAACAGGGCAATGCCGGAGAACGAGTACTCTATCCGAATGATTTGGAAAAGGCCCGGGCAATATATCTGGCAAATTCTGTACGCGGACTCCTAAAAGCAAGCCATAAAAAGGGTGCATAGGTTTAGAATCAGGAACGCTAAAGACCCCAAACCTCGCACTTTCAAAGGGACATGCTCTCGCCGGGCCTCAGCTCTACCAACTCGGTATCAACCTGCTGGGATTTAAGTTCAGTGGTGAACTCCTCCACAGTGCCCGTAAGGGCAGGGAAGGAACCATAGTGCATCGGGATAACTTTTCTTGCCCTAAGAAATTTGCATGCACATGCAGCTTCTCTGGGTCCCATGGTATAATGGTTTCCTATAGGGATCATGATAATCTCTGGTCGATACATCCCCCCTATAAGGGCCATATCCCCGAACAAACCAGTATCTCCTGCATGGTAAAGGATAAGCCCGTCTTCAAGGCGAATCACAAAGCCTGCTGCCTCGCCCCCGTACAGGATTTCATCTCCCTCCTGCATCGAAGAGCTATGAAGCGCTGGTACCATGGTGATTGCAACCCCCTTTGTGATATAAGTTCCTCCAATATTCATACCCGTCACGTTTGGAAGACCCTTAATAAGGAGATATTGCTGTATTTCATGGATTGCCACCACTTCAGTAGCAGATGATCTGGCCATATCCAGGCAGTTGCCTATGTGATCTTCGTGGGCATGGGTAATAAGAATAAGATCGGCATCCAGTGAATCAGGTTTGCCCGCAGATTGAGGATTGTCAAGCCATGGATCAATCCATATCTTCAAATCATGTTCTGTAACTATCCTAAAGGCTGAATGACCAAAAAAGCTGAGTTTATGAGACATGACTACCCCTTTCTATTAAATGAAAAATTAACAAAAAAACCTATATGGTTACTTTGCGAAAAGTCCAAGAATATGATTCCATCAGAAAAGCCAGGGATGCGCGGCGCGCGATTTCCTGATTACCAGAATCTATAAACCTACAATAAGTACTTCCCAGTAGTCAGGAGATTGAAGCAACGCAGCAGATGGCATATTTAAAGCCGAATCATTTATAAATCTCTTCTGGTTTTACTTTTGCGGCCGGCTCAAAGACATTCAGATCATTCAGACTGTTAAATCCGATATCCAGCCTTTTG
>DQXT01000026.1 GCA_011042225.1 Deltaproteobacteria bacterium
AAAGTGTTTCATAGCAGCTCCTTTGTTTAGTATTTCTAGTATGTTAACTAATTCAAGTATACTAAATTGGAGCTGCTTTTTCAATTGTTTTTGCTATTTTTTCAGTATGTTGAATGTCTTCTCAATCGTTTTTTCAACTGCGAAACTTCAGTATGAATTTACTGGGCCGGCTGTAAAGAGGAAATTATTGGAATGATAAGGGATTCGGGTTGTTGTATCTCCCAAAAATTCAGACACTTTTTTTCAGGGACATTTCGGAATTTTTGTAAAAACTCTGTTCAGAGAATCAGAGAGGTCTTTGAAGGCATCTACCTTTCGCAGGTGAATGGTCTCAGGACTGGTCAGGGATAGGTGCCAAAGGTTTGAAGATGTTGAGCGCCGAACAAGGGGTATATCCAAATCCTGCGGGGTAGAACTACCCGTTTAAATTTTCACATTTCGATGCCTTTTGAAGTTTATCGTCAAAACATGAGAAAACTATGGGGGAGGACAACTCCTTACGTAGAATTAAGGCTGAGGCTAAATGAATTGCATCAAAACCCCTTAAAGCATGTTTTTCTGCCAGGCCACCTGCCAGTCTGATCATAATTTCTGTGACATTCAATACGAGATAACTGTTCCAATCTTTATCAAAAAACTTCTTTATGCGGTCATGTTCGTCTGGTGTGAATGCCTTCTCTCGAAATCTGCGAGCGAACGACGCCCTTGCTTCTGCGTAGGCAACGAGTGATGTGGCGGTAAATTCTGAAGATCTGACCAGTGCCTCAACTTTCGACGATTCATCTTCCTCAACATACAATTTTACCAGACTGCTGGTATCAAGATATACGACCATTTTACCGTCTGTCCTCAATAACAGCGCTTGATACGCTCTTTCCCCTTGAAACAATCCGGGCCGGCATACCCTCTGGTTTGCCCCCGGCCCAGCAGGCCACCACCCCGTGCCGGATCAATTCATATATCTTCTCTTCTTCCCCGGCCTTTTTTGCGAGAGGTATTATAATGGCTATCTCTTTTCTCCGATCTGTGACAATGATTCTCTCTCCAGTTTTCACCCTCTTCATATAACGGCTCAGGTTTTCCTTTAATTTTCTTATGCCGATTGTTTCCATGATGTCAATCCTCAGGGCTTTGTCTAATGTGACCACATTATATTTTATGTTGCCTCATTAGTCAAATGGATTTACCGGACATCTTAGAACCACTTTCCCTTAGTTTGCCGGTCTGCGAGGCTGAAGGCTGTGAGGTCTATCGGCGGTTGGTAACGAAATTAACTTAAAGGTCCTGTTGCCTTATTCCCTGGCACTTGCATATTTTACATCAAAGAGCATTGAGTGATATATGGTAAACAAAACCGGACTTTCGGGTTTGGTAGCCAATACCTTCCAAAAAACCTATCGGAAATTGTGCTCATAAGTATTTTCAGAGACACTTCTATTTTTTTGCAAAAAGCCTGTTCAGAGAATCAGAGAGGTCTTTGAAGGCATCTCCTTTTCGCAGGTGAATGGTCTCAGGACCGGTTCCGGTCTCAAGGAATTTATCTATGGTTGTTTTCATCTTGTAGACCGGTCCGGCGATCTTGTGAGAAAAAAATATACTTAGCACACTCAATGCTATTATGACCCCGAGTCCGTAAAATAATATTCTCTCTCCTATGACATGATATAATCTTGCCAGCTGAACCCCGTGCAATTCGACTATGACGGCCTCCCATACCGCATAATAGACCGCCCAGCCCGATGCTATGGCAACCAGCAGAAGACATATAAAGAGACGGATGGCCATGTTTATCTGGAATCGTTTATTTATGAGGTATTGTTTTCTAATTTGCCTTTTACCCATGTCTTACCCCTTTTTACCGAGCAGCAGGAAAAGCTGCCCGCTGTCGGTACCTATTACCAGATCGGTTATTCCATCATTATTCCAGTCCGTTACCGAAGGTGCTACCTGTGAGACACCAATAGTGCTAGGAGAGAATATGCTATGGGGTGTTTCAAACAAGGGCGCATCCCAGTTGCCTGTGTTGATCCAGACAGCCAGATTACCCTGACACGTTTGGCTTATAACATCCTGCTTATCATCTCCGTTCCAGTCAAAGAGAACAAATGCCGCTTCAGGCATTCTGCCTTCAAGTTTAAGCGTTATGGTATGCTGATCATAAACGGGTGATCTGTCTTCTCCCTGGTTTAATGCCACAATGATATTATCGAAATCGTCTAATAAAATCAGATCCTTTTTGTGATCAGTATTCCAGTCTGTAAAACCGAAATATCCTCCTGAATATCGGTTTTCTGACAGATCAATAGACTGTTCCTCTGTCCATACGCCGTGTTTCAATTCAAAAATATGGATATCAGATGAATCCATGTCTGCCAGTAGAAGTTCATACTGTAAGTCGTTATCATAATCTATTATAAACGGGATTTGTGGATTGAGTACACTGAAAGGAGATCCGTCTTGGGCTTTGAGATCAAGCTTCGAGGTGCTCCATTCTTCATTTGCTCCATTTGTCTGATGATCAAGCAGAAGCAGGCTGCCGGATGCCGTGCCTGCCAATATTTTAGGCGGACTGTCATATTCGTAATCCAGTAAAAAGGGATGAACAGTTTGGCCAAGAGTCAGAGAGCTATCTATATCGGGCAGTTCTTGAATTGTGAACTCGTCAGGTTGTATCAAGGGTAACATGGAAAGCGTTATCTCATTCTGGTCTTCAGGGAAAGAGATCACGCGGTTTATTCCCATCATTTTATTCATTCTCAGCGAAATGGGAATCCGGAGTGAAGGGTCTATGACCTGATATATCTTGAGCGGCAGATTAACAAGAAAGATCCCAGGATACGCACTGGTGCCCATCAGATATAATGCGGCCTCAGGAGGATTGCTGGCAATGACTATAGGATGCTGTTCCACAAAGAATTCATGATTGTATTCATTGCCCGCGTAGTCTGTGGCATTTATGGTAATAATGTTGCTGCCTTCTGAAAGCGGTATGTCGATCTGCCAGGTATTGGTTGCAAAGTCCATGTCGGCGGTATTTCCGTTTACTTTTATGGATGCTATGTTTTTATCAGAAAATGAGCCGATGAGATGCAGGACCTCCTGCCTTATACTGCCGTCCGTTCCAAATGGTTCCACCTGTATGGAGGGGGCGCTGCAGTCGCATATTACAGTGAGCTGTTCTTCAGAATATGCGGACTCCTGGCCTGCCGGGGCGACTGCCTTGACCCTGAAGGAATAATTATAACCATCCTGTAGGTCTATCTTGAGACTGGTTGTGTTTGATTCGTAATAATTTATCCAGGAGACTGAGCTGTTAGAACTATCCAGGGCCTTTACTGTTGTGACTTCAATTATGTAATGATCTGCGATCCCTGAAGACGGGGGGTCCCACTCAAGGGTTGCCTGGTCCCCGCAGTAAAAGACCACCATGCTTTTAATGGCCAACAGTTCAGTGATGGGTTTAAGCAGTATGATAGCGAGGAGCAAAAAGGCCGCGAGCCTGGCGATATGCCATAGTGGTATCCAGGAGAAGAGTTTTCCCATAATATGGTTATGAAAGACTTAGTAATTCCTTACGTGCCGGGAATATATGCCCGGCATTTCCTGCTTTCTATATCGGTATTTCTTGGCAAAAAATGAATTTTTGCAACTGCTCAGGATTAAAATTTCGACAAAATCGGGTCTGGGGTGGTGATCCCAAGTTGCTTTTAATGATCGATAGCCGGTTTTTGCCTTGTCAGCTGGAGATTGCTTTGCTAAGGAAATAGTTAGATTCCATAAAGCAGTAGTATGAGAATATATCTTGATTCCTTGCTATTGGCAGTAAATAATTGATATATAACTGAAATTTCGATATGGCTGGTTATGTGTATCGGAATCGTTATAAAGCCGAGGAGGGGGCAAAGACTGTGGCCACTGATATACTGGATGAGGAAGGCCGGAAACCGGCCGGTGAGATAAAAGACAGGGGAGGGGAGGCGGAAGATGGCACACGGAGAAACGGCCTATTCTATACCGGCAAACGATTTCGAGGCCGTTATTTTTGATCTTGACGGAGTGGTTACGGATACGGCATCTGTTCATGCAGCGGCATGGAAAAGGGCGTTTGATGATTTTCTTTCCCGGTACGCGGCCCGCAAAGAGATTGCTTTTAAGCCTTTTGACATAGACAGTGATTACCGTATCTATGTGGATGGAAAGCCCCGCCTCGACGGGGTGAGGAGTTTCCTCGAGTCAAGGGGGATAAAACTGTCTGGGGGAGATCCTGAGGATCCGCCGGAGGCGGAAACCATTCACGGCCTGGGCAATAAGAAGAATGCAGATTTTCTGAAGCAGGTTCGAGAACAGGGTGCGGAGGTATACGAGTCAACCGTAGACTTTATCCACAGCTTAAAAAGGCACGGGCTGAAAACGGCGATCATTTCATCCAGTAAAAGCTGTGCCATGATCCTGGATACCGTGAATCTGTCAGACCTTTTTGACGTAAGGGTGGACGGGGTCGATTCCGAGATCATGGGCATTCAAGGTAAGCCTGCTCCGGATATTTTTATTGAAGCGGCCCGGCAATTAAAGGTGAAACCCGAGCGGGCGGTGGTGATTGAAGACGCCATTTCCGGCGTACAGGCCGGCCGGGCGGGGAACTTCGGGTTTGTGATCGGAATCGCCCGAACCGGTGACAGGGAGTCTCTTCTGGCCGATGGAGCCGATGTGGCCGTTGAAGACCTGTCTGAAATTTGCATAACAGGTGATTCTGAAACTCCGGAACCGCTTCCCTCCGCCCTGGACGAATTTGAAAGAATTTCCCGCCAGGCCGAAGGAAAACGCATAGCGGTATTTCTCGACTATGACGGTACCCTTACCCCTATCGTTGAAAATCCTGACCAGGCGGTCATGCAGGAAGATGTGCGCGCCGTGGTGATCGAGCTTTCCCGTCATTGCCCGGTTGGGATCATCAGCGGCCGCGATCTTAGAGATGTCATGGACAAAGTGAAAATTGATTCCATCGTCTATGCCGGAAGCCATGGCTTTGATATTGCCGGACCTGGCGGGCTGGACAGCGAAAATCAGATCGGAATGGAATTTTTCCCTGTCCTTGAAAGGGCGGAAAAGGAGCTTTCCAGGGAACTCGTTTCGATTCAGGGCGTGTTCGTAGAGCGGAAAAGGTTTGCCATCGCCATACATTACCGGAGTGCGGATACGGAGATGGTTGAAACGATTGAAAGGGTGGTTGACGAAGTCGCGGCAGGTCATCCGGATCTCAGGAAGGCTTACGGTAAAAAGATATTTGAACTCCAGCCTGATATAGACTGGCACAAGGGGAAGGCACTGCTCTCCCTGCTCAGAACATTAAAACTGGACGAAGAAGATGTTCTGCCTCTTTACATCGGGGACGATGTGACCGACGAAGATGCATTCAGAGAACTCAGCGGATGGGGAATCGGGGTTGTGGTCCGGGATAAGACCTATGAGACTGCGGCTGATTACAGTCTGAAGCACCCTGATGAAGTCTGTGAATTTCTGCTTAAACTGATCACTTTTTGCAGGAGGTCGGCGTGAATAACTGGACACTTGGCTATGAAGGATTTGAACCATCCAAAGAAGGCCTGAGGGAGGCCCTCTGTACCCTTGGAAACGGATATTTCGCCACCCGGGGGGCGGCATCGGAATCCGAGGCGGACGAGATTCATTACCCCGGTACCTATCGCGCAGGGGGTTATAACCGGCTGAAAACAGACATAGCAGGCCGCGTGGTAGAGAATGAAGACCTGGTGAACATGCCCAACTGGCTGCTTACGAAGTTCAGGCCTGAAGGAGGCGATTGGTTCAATCTGATGTCCGTTGAGATCTTATCCTGCCGACAGGAACTCAACATGAATGAGGGTATTTTCTCAAGGACATTGAGATTCAGGGATAAACAGGGCCGTGAGACAATATTAGTAGAACGCCGTTTCATCCATATGGCAGATATGCATCTGGCCGGTCTTGAAATTACACTCACACCCAAGAACTGGTCAGGATGCTTTCAGATCCATTCCGCCCTGGACGGGACCGTCATCAATGCGGGGGTCGAACGCTATAAACAGCTTAACAGCAAGCATCTTGAACCAATCAGGACCGGGGCGGAGAATGAAGACATCATATATCTCCTGGTGAAGACCAATTATTTCCCCTTTCATGTTGCCGAGGCCGCCAGGACTAGATTTTATGCAGAAGATAAACAGTTAGAAGTCGAAAGAGAGCTTATCGAACAACCCGGTTACATTGCACAGGAGTGTTTTGTCGAAGGAACACATGATAAGTCCGTGAAGATCGAAAAGATCTGTTCCTTTTATACCTCCAGGGACTTAGCTATTGACGAGCCTGGATTGGAGGCAACGGAGGCCGTCAGACATGCCGGCAGTTTTGACGAACTGCTTAAAAGGCACATTCTTCAATGGGCCCACCTCTGGAACAGATGTGACATTCAAGTTCCGGACAGTAACCGCGATCAGATGATCCTGAGGTTGCACGTTTTCCATATACTCCAGACCGTTTCAAGAAATTCCATCGATCTGGACATCGGTGTACCTGCCAGGGGCTGGCACGGAGAGGCATACAGAGGTCATGTCTTCTGGGACGAGCTCTTCATCTTTCCCTATCTCAATTTGAGAATTCCCATGCTCACAAGATCCTTGCTTTTATACAGATACAGGCGATTAAACCGAGCGCGACTTGCTGCGCAGAAGGAGGGGGCGAAGGGTGCACTCTATCCATGGCAGAGTGGAAGCAATGGAAGGGAAGAGACCCAGCAGTTGCATCTGAATCCGAAATCAGGCCGCTGGCTGCCGGACAACACGCACCTTCAGCGACATGTCAATGCGGCCATTGCCTACAATGTCTGGCAATATTTCAAGACGACCGGGGACATGGAGTTCTTTTGTACCTATGGAGCGGAAATGATCCTGGAGATCGCCAGATTCCTGGCAGGCCTAACCACTTACAACAAAGGGCTTGACCGCTATGAAATCCTCGGCGTCATGGGTCCAGACGAATATCACGACATGTATCCGGAGTCTGAAAAACCAGGACTAGACAACAATGCCTACACAAATGTGATGACTGTATATGTACTTCGTACGGCTATAAAGGCGTTCGGTCTTCTCCCGCCGAAAAGAAGGCACGATCTGCAGGAGATGATGTCACTGAAACAATCGGAGATTGATCACTGGGAGGAAATTACCGGAAAAATGCGCCTGATATTTCATTCAGACGGAATTATCAGCCAGTTCGAAGGCTACAACGAGCTGCTGGAGTTTGACTGGGAAGGCTACCGGAAAAAATACGGCGATATCCAGCGATTGGACCGCATTCTCGAAGCGGAAGGGGATACCACCAACCGCTATAAGGCCTCTAAACAGGCGGACGTACTCATGCTCTTTTACCTTTTCTCTTCTGAAGAACTGCACGGACTCTTTAAAAAGATGGGATACGATTTCGATCCGGAATATATACCCAAAAACATAAAATATTATATGGAGAGGAGCTCGCACGGGTCAACCTTGAGCAATATCGTCCATTCCTGGGTCCTGACCAGGTCCGATCGCCCGAGGTCGTGGAAGCTTTTTCAGAAGGCCCTGGAAAGCGATATAGCGGACATCCAGGGCGGCACGACGCACGAAGGCATTCACTTGGGTGCCATGGCGGGAACAGTGGACATTTTGCAGCGTTGCTATACAGGGCTGGAGTTTCATGACGACATCCTCTTTTTCAATCCGGACATACCTCAGGGATTGGAGAAACTCTGTATGAAAATTAAATACAGGGGCAACTGGTTTGGTATCAACGCCACCCCGAATTCCCTGTCCATTGTCTGTGATAAATGCGATTTGGAGGCGACGAGGGTCAAATTCCAGGGAAGGGAATATGAACTGAGTCCGGGTGAAACCTTGAATTTTGACATCAGTAACGATTGAAGTATCGCAGGCCTTCAAGCGGCGTGAAAAATTTGATCTATGTTCTTAAAGGTTGTTTAGAGCGTCCGGCCTTAGTTTTAAAAATCACGATTCAAAAACCTTTATCTCCGATGTCAACCCCATGATTTTTTTATAGACTGCGCTAACGCCGCAATAACGGTCTTCGGATAATTTCACTGCCTTTTCCAGTTTTTCGATCGGCAGGTTTTTCCCGGTGAACTCGAAAATCACGTGCATTTTATAAAACTGTTTCGGGTGTTCTTCAGTAAGGTCGCCTTCAACGCGAACATTAAATTTCTCTACCTCTACGCGCATCTTTTTCAGGATTGAGATAACATCCATTGCCGTACAACCCCCGAGCGCTACCAGCATAAAAGGCTTTGGGCGTGGCCCGCGGTTTTCTCCTCCTACTTCGGAGTCGGCATCCAGCAATATTTTGTGTCCGTTGACTTCTGCTTCAAAGGCCATATTGCCTAGCCATTTGGCTGTAACAGCCGCTCTTATTGCCATAGGTTTATCCCTTTTTTACAAATTTTCAAAAGCACAATAAGTGACGCAAAAATGCTGCGCACTTCAATTATTAGAAAGTGATTAAGGATTGTGAGAATATGATTGGTATGCCGATCGACTGATCACCACCAGCTTATTACCTCGTCGTTTTCAAATATAAGTTTTACCAGCTTATCGTAATCCTTATCCTCATAAAGGTTAAACCGGGTCGGCTTTTTATTTTCTGCCAACTTCTCAGCAAGAAACTTGGTATAATCTTTGGGTTTGGTTTTGAAAATATGTAACTGCTTCATGTTCTCCTTTCCCTAAAAAGGCACTATTAGCTGATATGCCTTGATTTTGGGGACCATGTCTTCCAGTGAAAGGTATTTAATGTGCTCATATTTATCGGCATCGGCCTTGATGTTTGTATATATCTCCGCCTCAAAGTCCACCACAAAACTCTCCAGATGTTCTTTGAACTCCTCCTCTGATAGGTTCGAGGGTTTTTCTATATTGGAGTCAATAAAAAAGGCGCCACACCAAAGGTTCTCTACCATACATCCAAAGGCGCTCCTGAGAGCCTGCCAGCAATTTTCAGTTTCGTTGATAATGAAAGCTACCTTTTCAATATCCATGGCATGATTCTCCTAAAGAACAATATAACGATCACACTCTTTCATTATTACGACATTCCGCATTTGAGTGCCGAAGTCCTTCTCGTTGACGATTGGCACAGGCTTATCAACTTTGAAAGATTCCATACAGAGGCTGCAAAGGCTTATATGGCAAAGCCCCTCCAGTTCAGTGAATTTCTTGTTTTTGGTCAAAAGCACGGCCCGATTAGTAAGGAAAATGGTCACCTTTTTCCCCGCCCTGTATGCTGCCTTGGTAATGCCGATCAAATGGTCGATGTGTCTGTCGGAACTAACAAGGATACCTAACTTGTTGTTCATATTTCCCTCTTTCCTTTGTTAACAAAATATCATGGTTTATTTGGGAAAGACCGGCCCCTCTTTTGTGGACAATGATCCATAGAGGTTTGGTGCATTTATAAAGTTGTCTATATAGATGTCACTATGGGCCGCTGGCCCCCAAAATGTTTTCTCCTTTTAGTTTACCATTCTCTTCACTTTCTATCCACTTTCTTTTGAATCTCCGCTGAAGTCATATTCCATGACCCATGGGGCGTTTTAAAACAAGACCGCCACCGAGTTTATTTGATATTTGCTTGTCTTTTAAGTAGTAATGTTTTAAAAATAATAAAAGACAATAATTTATACAATCTCAATGTTTTCCCGTTACGGTTTCAGCCCCTATTCTCTCTCAAGGAGTAATAAAATGACGAGAAACCGGCGCAGGCCCGTCGAGATGCTCGCATCCACAATAGTGATTTTGTGGATTTTATTATGTGTTCAATCGTTATCTTTCTCGCAGCCAATTATCATCGATCATACCTGTACGGATCTTACAAAGGTTCCAGAATACTGGATAAATCAGGCAAAGGCCATGTTCAGAATCTCTTATGGCCACACATCGCATGGAAGCCAAATCGTGACCGGAATGAATCTCTTGAAAGGTCAAGCAGGTTCTCTGTATTGGTTTGATCATGACGGTACTGATAACGGGCTTTCTTTTCATGACTGTAATCTTTCCGGTGATCTGGGTAATCCGGATCGCGTCACTTGGGCGGCCAGAACGAGAGAGCTGCTTGATGCCCCAGGCAATAATCGAAATATGATAATGTGGTCATGGTGCGGCCAGGTATCCGGCGCAAGCGAAGAGGATATCAATACCTATCTTGGCCTGATGAACGACCTCGAACAGGAATATCCTGATGTAAGCTTTGTTTACATGACAGGCCATTTAGACGGGACATCAGAGGCAGGAAATCTGAATTTGCGGAATAACCAGATTCGAAATTACTGTATCAGAAACGGCAAGATCCTCTTCGATTTCGCGGACATTGAAAGTTACGATCCGTCAGGCAGCTATTTCCTGAATCGAGGTGCCAATGACGGGTGTGGTTATGACGGCGGTAATTGGGCAGATGAGTGGTGTTCGGCCCACCCGGGTGAGTGTGCTCAGTGCTCTTGTGCCCATTCCCGCTGTCTGAACTGTCAGCTTAAAGGCAGGGCCTTCTGGTGGATGATAGCCAGAATAGCGGGTTGGATACCGGATGAGGATGTCTCAATAGACATAAAGGCAAACGGCCAGGACGGTCCTTTGATCGTTTCACATGATACCCCGGTCTCCGTAACGGTAAGCCTACATCCCGGAAGTTATGACGGCCCTTCGGTGGACTGGTGGATCGCTGCTTGTGTAAACTCCATCTGGTATTCGTTCATATTTCCGACCGGCTGGTCGTATGGAGTCAACTTGTGTGGTCAGGCCCCGCTCTTTGACCTGTCTCCGTTTGAGGTCTTTAACACACCCCTGCCCCGGGGACATTATGCCCTATATTTTGCAGTGGATGACGATGCGGACGGTATACCTGATGTAACCTGGCTCGATGCGGTGGAGATACAGGTCCAGTAATAAAACCGGTTAGTACAAGAGATTCCCATAGCCGTCCGCAGAGTTCAGACGCCAGCGGCACTTCCGTCGAGGT
>DQXT01000053.1 GCA_011042225.1 Deltaproteobacteria bacterium
CAGATCTTTTCCAGGGTGCTGGAGCTGTCCCCAAATCTACCTAAAGAACTTGGAGCAATGATAATCAGTTTGGAAGATGCGGGTGTCTTGGCAGATGTAGTGATAAGCCATCTCAATATTTCAAGGGAGGATAAGCAGACCGTATTAGATGCCCTGGATGTCAAGGAGCGCTTGCAGGCGGCCCTTTGTATTTTGACCAAGCAGCTTGAGATTCTCGAACTTGGACACAAGATTCAGTCCCAGGTCAAGGGAAAGGTGGAGAAGACCCAGAGGGAGTTCATCCTAAGAGAACAGCTTAAGGCCATAAAGAAGGAGCTTGGAGAAGGGGAAGAAAGGCCGGATGAGATCGAAGAACTCAGAGAGAAGCTGAAGACCAGGGGTATGCCTGAAGATGCCGCGAAAGAAGTGAATCGTGAGCTGGAGCGTCTTTCAAAAATGCACCCCTTTGCCCCTGAATATTCAGTGGCCATGACCTATGTTGACTGGATGCTTAAGCTTCCATGGAACGAGTTTACAGAAGATCATCTGGATCTGGATCAGGCGGAACATATCCTTAATGAAGATCATTATGACCTGGAAAGAGTCAAGAATCGGGTTTTGGAATATCTGGCGGTACGAAAGCTCAAGCCAGACGCCAAGGGAACTATATTGTGTTTTTACGGTCCTCCAGGTACAGGTAAGACATCTCTCGGGAAATCAATAGCCCGTTCCATGGGGCGCAGGTTTTTGAGGATTGCCTTGGGGGGCATGAGAGACGAGGCGGAAATTCGTGGACATAGACGGACCTATGTGGGTGCTATGCCGGGGCGGATTATTCAGGGCATCAGAAAGGCGGGGGTCAAAAACCCTGTGTTGATGCTGGACGAGATAGACAAAATAGGTATGGACTTCAGAGGGGACCCGGCCTCTGCCCTTTTGGAGGTATTGGATCCAGAACAGAATATTACATTCACCGACTACTATCTGGGGGTAGAGTTTGACCTCTCAAGTGTAATCTTTATTGCTACTGCCAATATTTTGGATACCATACCCAGCCCGCTTCTTGACAGGTTAGAGACAATAGAACTTCCAGGCTATATCCTTGAGGAAAAGCTTGAAATCGCCCGGAAATACCTTATTCCAGGACAGATCGAGGCCCATGGTCTAACCAGGCGTAATCTCAGTATTAATAAGATGGCCTTGTCCAGGATCATCAGCTTTTACACGAGGGAGGCAGGGGTCCGGAATCTCGAAAGGAGTTTATCCGCTGTGTGCAGGAGAGTGGCCAGGCAGATTGCCAAAGGGCGACCTGATAAGGTGAAAATACGGGTAAAAAACCTGCAAGAATTTTTGGGTCCGCCCAAGTTTATGGCGGAAGTAGCGGAACGGACCAAGGTCCCGGGTGTGGCTACAGGACTGGCATGGACGCCTTCAGGGGGGGAGATACTGTTTATTGAAGCCACTAAAATGAGTGGCTCAGGGAAGATATTACTGACAGGAAAGCTTGGCGATGTAATGAAGGAATCTGCCCAAGCTGCCCTGAGTTTTGTACGTTCCAAGGTATCAGACCTTGGTATCCCTGACAATGCGTTCAAGGATGAGGATGTCCATGTCCATGTTCCCTCAGGTGCTATACCTAAAGACGGTCCTTCCGCCGGGGTGGCCATCTGTATGGCGCTTATATCGCTTTTTACGGATAGGTCGGTCAGGCCCTATGTGGCCATGACCGGTGAAATTACCTTGAGAGGACTCATTCTTCCAGTGGGCGGGATTAAGGAAAAAGTACTGGGTGCCCACAGGGCCGGTATAAAAGAGATCATTTTGCCCAAGCGCAACGCCGTGGATCTTGACGAGATACCTTTCCGGGTCAGGGATGTCCTTAAATTTTACTTTGTTTCCAGGGTGGATGAAGCGGCGAGTATCGTATTCGAATCCAAGGTAAAAAAAAGGCGTCCAGTTGACACCTCAAGACGAATTAAGTAAATTCGCATATTTTATTGATGATTTATCGTGAAAAAAGTTTAAGGTACGTGAAATATCCATCACGTATAAAGATTGGAATCTAAAAACGATCATGTTTGATAATCTGAGTGAGCGGCTAAATTCCGTATTCAAACGCCTTAAGGGTTACGGAAAGCTTTCGGAGCAGAATATCCAGGAAGGGTTAAGAGAGGTCCGCCTGGCCCTTTTGGAAGCCGACGTAAACTATAAGGTGGTAAAAGATTTTATTGCTCGGGTGAAAGACCGGGCCGTGGGACAGGAGGTTATGGAGAGCCTGACTCCGGCCCAGCAAGTTGTAAAAATAGTCCATGAGGAGCTTATAGCCTTACTTGGAGGACATAATAAGAGGCTCGAACTAGGTGGACGCCAGCCTGCAGTCATACTTATGGTAGGTCTCCAGGGTTCGGGTAAGACCACCACTTCGGCAAAACTCGCTCGCTGGTTGAGATCCAAAGGCCGCAAACCCTATCTCGTGTCTGCCGACGTGTACAGGCCCGCGGCTTTAAAGCAGCTAAAGATTCTTGGTGACCAGTTGAAAATTGATGTATTTCCTTCGGAACCATCTGCATCTCCGTTGGAAATAGCCAGACAGGCGGTTGCCAGGGCGGAAGTTGCGCACCTTGATACGGTTATACTTGATACTGCAGGCCGTTTGCACATAGACGAGCCCCTAATGGGGGAACTCAGAGAAATAAATGCCTTGGTGTCTCCTCAGGAAATTTTGCTTGTTGCAGATGCCATGACCGGACAGGACGCTGTCAATGTGGCCCAAAAATTTGATCAGGAACTCTCTATTACAGGCGTTGTATTGACCAAGCTTGAGGGTGACGCCAGGGGAGGTGCCGCCCTTTCAATACAGGCGGTTACAGGAAAATCCATAAAGCTGGTAGGTATCGGTGAGAAGCTTGATGCCTTAGAGCCCTTCCATCCGGACCGAATAGCCAACCGAATTCTCGGGATGGGGGATGTACTCAGTCTGATTGAGAAAGCTCAGGATACCATTGATCATAAGGAGGCCCTGAAGCTTCAGGAAAAGCTTAAAACGGACAGTTTCACTCTGGAGGACTTCAGAGATCAGTTGCAGCGTATAAGAAAGATGGGAAGTCTCGAACAAATTGTTTCCATGATACCGGGTTTAAACAAGATGAAGCAGCTAAAGGGGTTGGCCCCTGATGAGAAAGAGCTTATAAGGGTGGAGGCTATTATAAACTCCATGACACCCCAGGAACGTAGCAGTTATACTATTATAAATGCCAGCAGGAGAAAGAGGATAGCCAATGGTAGTGGTACTGCAGTTCAAGATGTAAATCGTCTTCTTAAGAATTATGCAGCAATGAACAAAATGCTCAAAAAAATGAGAAAATCAAAATTTAAACAGTTCCCTAAAGGGCTTTTGCCCTTTTGAATTATTTTTGGAGGTAAATATGGCAATAAAAATTCGTTTGACCCGTCGTGGTCGTAAAAAGAAGCCGTTTTATCGCGTGGTGGCGGCAAATTCCGGGGCTGCAAGAGATGGAAAGTTTCTTGAAATTCTGGGCACCTACGATCCTCTAAAGGATCCGGCGGAATTCAAGGTCGACTCATCCAAGGTAGATAAATGGCTGAGTTTGGGTGCTGAACCCACAGATACCGTAAGGTCTTTACTTAAAAAGGTCAGCCATTTACCAGAAGCTGTCCAACAGGAAAGCATATAAAGGCCGTAACAAAACCGCCATATGAAGAAATTGACTGCGGAGGCGAAGGATGAAGGATTTGGTTGAATACATAGCGAAGGCACTGGTAGACAATCCAGAGGCGGTGCAGGTAAGCGAGGTCGAAGGAGAACAGACCTCGGTTATTGAACTTAAGGTATCCAAGGAAGACCTTGGAAAGGTGATAGGCCGGCAGGGACGTACCGCCAGAGCAATGAGGACCATACTCAATGCTGCATCCACAAAACTGCGGAAGAGATCGGTTTTAGAAATACTCGAATAGTTGATGGACGCTGATGATAATATCTTTTTTGCCATTGGCAGGATTGTAAAGACACATGGAATACGTGGTGAGGTGCAGGCGTATTCCTATTCGGATATTAATTATTTTTTTGACTACAAGGACGTTTTTGTCCAGGACAAATACGGCGATAAGGTGCCTCACAGGCTTGTTACTGCCCGTGTCAAAAAAGGTCGAAGCGTGATTTTGACACTCGAAGGTGTGGTTGACTTAACACAGGCAGGATCTTTGGTAAATACAGAGATCTTCCTGGACAGGTCCAAACTTTCGCCACTGACTGAGGGAGAGTATTACTGGCACGAGATTGAGGGACTTTCCGTAGTTAGTGTCGGAGGAGAAAGGCTGGGAGTATTGTCTGGTGTCCTGGCAACAGGTGCGCACGATGTGTATATAGTTAAAGGTGAGAAGGGAGAGATTCTTGTGCCTGCTGTTGAGCAGATAGTTAAAACGATCGACCCTGAAAAGGGCCTCATGCTGGTGGATCTCCCCCTTGGCCTTATCGAGCTCAATGCTCTTTGATATAGTTACGATCTTTCCCCATTTTTTTGATTCATCCCTAAAGGATGGTGTGGTGCAGCGTGCCATTGAGGCGGATATCCTAAAGGTGAGGACATTCAACCTAAGGGATTTTACTGCAGACAGGCATCGGACCACAGATGACAGACCGTTCGGGGGTGGGGAGGGCATGGTGATGAAACCCGAACCAATTTATAAGGCCCTCAATGTACTGAAAAAAGAGTCGCCTGAGGCCCTGGTCGTTTTACTGAGTCCCAGAGGAAGGCTGCTTGATCAGGCCCTGGCCGGAGAGCTTGCTCAGCTCCAGAGGCTTATCCTTATATGTGGCCGGTATGAAGGAGTTGATGAGAGAATTCGCGAACACTGCGTAGATCTTGAGTTGTCTATCGGAAATTATGTATTGTCCGGCGGTGAAATTGCAGCCCTTGTAGTGATAGAGGCCGTTGGCAGACTTATTCCGGGTGTACTGGGTTGCGAGTCATCAGCAGATAAGGATTCCTTCAGCGACGGGCTCCTGGAATTTCCTCAATATACCCGCCCCAGGGTCTTTAATGACTGGGAGGTTCCTGATGTATTGCTGTCCGGAGATCATGCAAAAATCGCGAAATGGAGAAGGGAGCAATCCCTTGGCCTTACTTATGAAAAGAGGCCGGAAATGCTTAACAGTGCACAATTGGATGAAAAGGACATTGAATACCTTAGGAGCTTGGGGTGGCGAAAAGACCGATCTACCTAGCCCTGGTTCATTATCCGGTCCTGAATCGGCACGGTGAACTGATAGCCTCGGCCATTACCAATCTGGACATCCATGATATAGCAAGACTGGCCCGGACCTATGACCTGTCGGCATATTATCTGGTTACTCCGTTGACTGATCAGCAGTCATTGGCCCGGCGCTTGATTGATCACTGGCTGAAAGGAGCAGGAGGAGATATCAACGCGGATAGACGAGAGGCAATGAGGCTTATTAGGGTTGCGGGAGACATTGAAGAGGTCTGCAGACAGATAACCCTTGAAACGGGAAGACCTGTTCTTGTATATGTGACAACTGCAAAAAAAAGGGCGGACTCTATAAATTGGTCATGTTTGCGAAAAAGAATAGAAGATCAAGGCCGTAACGGCATTTTGCTACTTTTCGGCACTGCTTCCGGATTTGAAAGCAGTGTATTCGAAAACGCCGACGGCGTAATTTCTCCTATAGAAGGCGACAGGGAATACAATCATTTGCCGGTCCGAAGCGCGGCTGCAATAACTCTGGACCGGCTTTTGGGTGATATAAATTAACAAAAAGATTCCACTGAAAAGACCTGATGTAAGTCGTTGCAAAAGGCCTGCAGGCCTTAAGGTGAAACCTGAAAGGGGGATGGCTACAATAGCTCTTTAAGCTCTGTTCTTCGAGCGGAATCACGTTTTAGAATTTTTGTAGTATAAGCAAAAATAAAAGTTAAAAATGTTGCATTATGGATCATCTATTTGGTCTTCAACATTTTCAGGAGGATATAGCTGATGGAAATTTTGCGTAGACTTGAATTTGAAGAGATGCGAGAGGATATTCCGGACTTCAGGCCCGGAGATACTGTGAGGGTTCATGCCAAGATTCAAGAGACAGAGGAAAAAGAGCGTATACAGGTGTTTGAAGGCGTGGTAATCAGCCGCAGGGGCAGCGGTATATCCGAGAGTTTCACTGTGAGAAAGATCTCTTACGGTGTAGGCGTTGAGCGAGTTTTTCCCATACACTCTCCCAGAATCGAAAGAATAGAATGGGTAAAAGAAGGCCGCCACAACCGGGCCAAATTTTATTATCTGCGTGGTCTGAAGGGCAGGGCAGCCAGGCAAAAGGTGAGTTCACGCTCTTGATGTCATGAAGAGCCGCGGCAGAGATTCCGGATCAGATCTGTTATACTTTGAACATAGTCTGTGGGACCAAGGTCTTGATCCGGTTGCCGGCCTTGATGAAGTTGGCCGTGGATGTCTGGCGGGACCTGTTGTGGCTGCTGCTGTTATACTTTCGCGGGATATTCATCTGGCCGGAGTTCGTGACTCAAAAGCCCTTTCTCCAGACCAGCGGAAAGTCCTTGACATCGCGATAAGAGAAAAGGCCCTGGCGGTTTCCATAGCCCAGGTGGAACCTGTGGAAATAGACCGGATAAATATCCTGAAGGCCAGTCTTAAGGCGATGGCCCGGGCCGTTGATGATCTGGACATCAGGCCCATGGCCTTACTTGTCGATGGTAATCAGACAATCCCCCACATTTTGCCTCAAAAGACATTGATTAAGGGAGACCAGAGGTCTCTTTCCGTGGCAGCCGCCTCAATAGTGGCCAAGGTCTTTAGAGACAGTCTTATGGAAGAGATGCATCTGCATTATTCCCATTACAACTTTGCCGGCAACAAGGGCTATCCAACTTCAGAACACCGAGAGGCCATAAGACTCCATGGCTGTTGTCCAATTCATCGGAAGACCTTTAAAGGAGTCCGTGAGCACACGACAATACATAACTTAAATCTGAACCCTTGAGCCCTGAACCCTGAACCCCGAACCCCGAACCTATGAATGCCAGGAGACATTGTTATGCCAAGGAATTAGGGGAAAAGGCCGAAGGACTCGCTGAGGCATTCTTTAAAGAGAAGGGATACAATGTGCTTGAGCGGAACTACCGGGTGCGCTGGGGTGAGATAGATTTGATCCTTGAGGACCGGTCACGGATAATTTTTGTGGAGGTAAAGTCCCGGCAAAGCCCTAAATACGGCCAACCACAGGAGGCAATAACCTATCATAAAAGGCGTCAGATTATACGCGTTGCCAAGTGGTATCTTCAGAAAAAGGGTTATTTAGACCGGGAAATTCGTTTTGATGTCCTGGCAATCAGATTTTATGGTACCGGAAAACCGGCCATTGAACATATACCATGGGCGTTCGACACAGAGGAATAAGGGATCAGCAGCGGCCATCTTCCAAAACTTCTATCAGGGCCCGTCCTGTCTCAGGGCCTTGGCACAATTTTTCCCGGAACTCAGGGGCAGATGGAGAATTTCGGCTTTTGTTCCTTGTTTGAGCGATTTTGTTTTTTTCATATCAGAAGTAAATATGCCAAGTTCTTTGCAAAATTGTACTTGATATTTGCCAATTAAATGTATAATATAAAATATACATTTTAAAGCACATGGGGAAAAGACATGGAAGCAACCGTTGTCGATCTAAGATACAAAATGAAGGATGTGATAAAAGCTCTTGACAGGAATGAGAAAGTAACTGTTCTATATCATGGAAAAATTAAAGGAATTATTATTCCTGCAGAACGGGAATCGTACAAAAAAATAACTGACCATCCTTTTTTTGGCATGTCGGCTCAAAATAACAAAAAATCAGTACTTGAAGAGCTGAACGCACTGCGAAAATCAAGATACAATGATATTTGACACTGATGTTTTTATATGGGTTCAAAGAGGGAACGAAAAAGCCGCGAGGTACATGGAAAAATCTGTGAACAGATTCCTTTCCATACTGAGTTATATGGAACTTTTCCAGTGCGCAAAAAGTAAAACTCAACACAAATATGTGAAAGATTTTATTGCATCATATGGTTTTATTGTCCTTCCCCTTACGGAAAATATTGGCCATAGGGCATCAATATATATCGAAGAATATACCCTGTCTTCAGGGTTGAGATCTGCAGATGCCATAATAGCAGCTACTGCCGTAGAGAATAATATGCCGCTTTTCTCAAGCAATACAAAGCATTTCAAGATGATAAAAGAACTAAAGTTGAAAGTCTTCAAACCATAACAGCGTTTATCCGGAGGAGTCTTTTACAAAACTCAAAATTTTGGGGAATGACCTCAACTTTTTTGCCGATGGAAATTTGGCCCTTACCAACGCTCCCTTTAGCTTCAAAAAGGTTTGGAATATTGATCCTTTGACCTGTCTCTGATGTGGCGATGAGATACTGATTAATCAGCCTGATCCAGGATCCTGAGGAATAAAGGGGCTATAGCAGGGTGTCTTTAACCGTCTCTTTGCTGACCACCGGCATAAACCCGGTCAGTGCCTTTTTTTGCGAAATAATTGCTGAAATATTGTTTCATTGCCATACGCGCATAATGGCTTGCCCTTGTACCTATATATTTTTCATGGGCTACAATTACCGACAGGACAAGCTTTTCGTGCCCGTTTTTTTCCTCGGCAAATCCGACAAACCAGTCATAGCGGACATCATGTGTCTTGTTGTCAATAGAGCCGCTCTTGCCGCCTATATTAAGTTTGGAAAGGATTTGGTCCTTTCTGTAACCCCTGAACGCCTTTCTGCAGGTGCCGGATTTTATTGTGGCCCCCATGAGATTGTTGACGGCTTTTGCCGACTTGGGTGTAACGGCCTGTTTAAGGGTGACCGGGTGGCTGCAATAGATTACCTGTCCTGTTTCATCAGTTATTTGATCTACAACAGTGGGTTCCACCAGCCTGCCCTGATTGAGGATTGCCGATGTTATTAATGCCCCGTGGAGGGGGGACAATGTGGTTTCGTTATTAAATCCGCAGGCAATTTCAGCCCAATTATAAGGGTCATCAGATAGGCAGATAAAACTTGGGGCAACCGGAATCTCGAAATTGATATTTTGATTGAATCCAAATGCCTCTGCATAGCTTTTCAGGTTATTTTTTCCAAGATAAAGCAAACCGATTTTGCCGAATACCGGATTAATGGATTGAGCAAATGAATCTTTTAATGTTATCTTGTTTGTATATCTGTTCGTTCGCTTTTTCAGTTGGGATTTGTATAAAGTATGTTTTGCGCCATTGTATGTAAGTATCGAATCTGAATTGAAATTACACTTTTCAATAGCTGCGGCAGCAGTAACTATTTTAAAAATACTGGCAGCAGGAAATCTGTTGTCGATACACGGGTTGTTGTATTGGTTTTCTTTATCATAACTTACCATTGATAATACTCTGCCTGTAGCCGGATCCATAGCCACAATTCCGATGTATTGAGCCGTGGACTGGTCCAGATTATTCAATAAGAATTGTTGAAGGGATATGTCAAGGCTGGTGTCAATTTTGAAATTCTGTTCATTAAAAACAAGATCAAAACCCTTTTCATTAAGATTTATAAAAGATTTACTGTCAAACATAGCTTGAATATCCCTCTTGGTTATGAACTTTTTATGACTGTAAGGGATATCAGTTTTATTATCTGATGTGTTACCATCAAGTATATATATATGATGACATGCAATTCCAGTGATACCACTGATTATTCCACAAACTAAAATAAATATAGTCAGAAAGGCGACAGAATATTTGGGAATGTTTTTGATAAATTTATTTATGACAGCAGCCCTTTTCACTTTTCTTTGATAGTTTCTCCAGTGAGATCCCTTGAAGTTTGTTTGGTATAGTTTTGGTCTTTCTGGTATCATTTATATCTAAATTGAGCAATTAGCCTTTAGCGGTTAGCTATTAGTTTAATGATTACAGAATGTTTTGCTATTACAAAATGAGGTATTAGCGGTTAGCGATTAATTTGCTGCTGTTTTCCGAATAGGTTACTAAGACCTAAAAGCTAAATGCTAATGGCTAACAGCTAATCGCTCAACTGTAGTTTTCACTGGAGCCTAAATGTATAGATAAATTATAGTTTATGAACTTGATTCTGCGCAATTTTGCAATATTTTTTTCATAATATTCCCTGATTGTCAAGAGATGATTACCTCTATTTTGATTTTTATAGCTTGACATTTGTTAATTGTGGTTTTCACCGTTCCAGATCTGAGATATATCATTGCCAAGGTAGTCCTATCTGAGAATTTTGATGCTGTTTTAAGTAATTATCTCAAAGCTCTAAAAAATCTTTTGGCCGAAGCCCTGCTGTGCATGGTTGCTTGAATCTACTATACATAATTTCAGTGAAACCTCAGATACAAAACAATGCGGTCCGAATATCCGCCTTAAGTAACGGTCTTTGGGCCTGGAGTCCCTGTCATAATGTTTAATAATGAAAAGACGACAACATATATAACGACAGTTATGCCAACGGCCAACAGTGTTTTAGAAAATTTGACAGAAAAGACATAACTGAGCCCAAAGGCAATCATATAGAGTCTATAGAATTCGAGGACAAAACCTCCCAAAGGGACCCAAGAAATCAGGGCTGTTGCCGCTGAATAGGCAATCACTCTGAAGGCCGCTTCATATGTCCCTGATCCCTTGAAAAGCCCTGTGACGATAATATAGAGGATCCAGGCTGTTATAAAGGGCATCACAAGCCCGTTGCACAGACTGAGGGCAATGATGACTCCTTTTTTAATAGTGAGACCGACAAATACTGTGTGAGTCAGCGCACAGCAGGTCAGGAATATGAAGGGATTTCGTATACCTCCTTCGTTTCTCATCCCTTGGTAAAAGGATCTGGGAGAAAACAGGACTGCCTTTGCCGTGCGAAAAAAACTGCTTAGAAAATTGCCGGGATCAAAGTCGTTTATTGTATTGTGGTATGAAGAGGACATAGGGCCTTAGGTTCAAATTATTTCAAA
>DQXT01000094.1 GCA_011042225.1 Deltaproteobacteria bacterium
AAGTAGAAAAGGCAAGGATTCACGTTTTTTTCACCGGTCTTGCACTCAACGGCAAACAATGGTTTTTTGTCCTTCAAAACAACAAAATCTATCTCTCGTTTGTCCGTATCTCTGAGAAATCGAAGCTCCATACGATAGCCTTCGGTATCCTCCATAAAATGACAATATTTCAATAATTGTGAGGCCACAAAGTTCTCAAACCGCGCCCCTGGATCAGGCACACCGGACCAATCCCACAGATAGAGTTTCCGTTCCTTTTTGACCGCTCGGACCTTCGAAGGGCCGTAGGGTGGAATACGAAAGCAATAATACATCCTTTCAAATATGCTCAGCCAGCGTTCCACGGTTTCATGGGCAACCTGCATAAGTATCTTCAATTTCATGACCGACAGGGGAGAACCCACACGATTGGGAAGCTCTTCGGCGAGAAGTTCAAGCAAGCTGATTTCCCTGATGTTTTCCAGGTCCCGGATATCCTCATAAATGACGCGCTGAAGGCGATCTCTTTGCCATCGTCTCCAAAACCTTTCTTCCCCCCGAAGACACGGCTCGGGAAATCCACCGAATTTCAGCAGATTTTGCAGGTCGTCTCCTGTAGGATTATGGTGCAATTCACGGAGGGAAAAGGGGTGTAACCTGTAATAATGATATCTGCCCTGAAGGGAATCGCCCCCTCTGCTATAGTAGTCCAGCCGTGCGGACCCTGTAATGATAAATGAAATATTCGATTTATTGGTGTCGTAGAGTCCTTTGACAAGGCTCCGCCATCTTGAAAATTTGTGTATTTCATCGAGGACGATTATTTTCTGCTTTGAAGGCAATTCACCTTTCAGTAAGGCGGAACGAACCGGCATGTGGTCCCAGTTCAGATATGCGGGATGATTTTCGTTTGGTTCCGACAGGAAACTCAGAGCGAAGGTAGTCTTCCCAACCTGTCTTGGCCCCCCGATAAAAACCATCTTATCTTTCAGATCACCTGCAACTGGATTCTTGATATATCTTTCGCGGATGCTTGCCATAGTGATTTTCATATAATACGATTTTACTCATGAGTAAAGTAGAGTACGTATGATTTTACTAATACAGAGCTTTGGTATTTACTCAATGCTACTCAATATTTTTCCTTAGATCCGGAAAGGCGGGTGTGACGAATCCTAATATGTCGCCTTCAATGCACGCCGACTGCGCAACAACTCAGCCTTATGACGAGGAAATCCAAGCAACGCAGCATATGGGGTATTTTCAGCGGAATCATGATTCAAACTTTGCACCAACGGGAATCGGCCTTCCCCTCAGGAACTCTGCGCAAGACATACGCCTCTTCCCCGGCCACTGAAGCTCCTTAAGACCCAGACAGCCTTTGCCTGCAGCAATCACAACGCCATCCTCTCCAACACGACAGACTGTACCGGGCTTCATATCCTTGGCATCCATCTCTATTACAAAAGGCGTATAGAGTCTCAGACGCTGATCATTCCAAATTGTATAGGCCCCTGGTCTCGGATCAAGGGCCCGGACCATACATGAAATACGCCTTGCAGGTTGGGACCAGTCAAGCCTTGCCATCTCAGGCTTGATGGGAGTGACATAGCTTATGCTGTCCTCAGGCTGGGGTCTCGGTTTTAAGGTACCCTTGTGCAGCTCATCCAGTGCCTGTACAAGAAGCCCGGCCCCCAATTCTGCCATACGCTCATAGAGCTCACCAAAGGTCTCCTCCGGACCGATGGTCAAGGCTTCCTGAAGGAGTATGGGACCAGTGTCCATCCCGGCATCCATCTCCATAATGGTTACGCCGGTCTCGGTATCACCTTGTATAATGGCCCACTGTATCGGTGCTGCACCTCGATACTTGGGAAGCAGGGATCCATGGACATTGATAGGCATTATTCGCGGGATATCAAGCAGTTTCTGAGGAAGTATCCGGCCATAGGCAGCAACGACCAGAAGGTCCGGCGCAAGATCCCGTACCTGACTCAGGAAATCAGGAGAGCGGGCCTTCTCAGGCTGTAAAACATCGATACCCGTCTTTTCTGCTAAAATCTTTATTGGAGAAGGCATCAACTTCCTGCCCCTCCCCTTGGGCCTATCAGGCTGGGTCACTACAGCCACCACCCGATCAGGACCTTCCATTAAGGCCTTCAGCGATGGAACTGCAAATTCAGGAGTACCCATAAATACAATTTTATAGGGATTCATGACTGTTTAATGACCTCGGGAAAGATATCATTTCAAAATTTCGGGATTTCAGGACCAAACAGGGTTGAATACAAAAAATTGATTGTAAAACTACAAAAATACAACGGAATTATCGCGGTCTTATTTCGTGTTTTCAATCTTTCTTGTTTTTTAAATCTGTTTAACCCTCTTCTTTGGGACGGATCTTCGGCCACTTTTTCCTGAAAAGTGCCTTTCTTACAGGATTCAAACGATCTACGAAACATATACCCTTCAAGTGATCCAACTCATGCTGTATACAACGGGCAAGGAGTCCTTCAGCGTCAAATCCAATCTCCTTTTCATTCCGGTCATATCCGGTCAAATGCAGACTGGAAGCCCTTTTTACAGGTGCAACATAATTCGGAACACTCAGACAGCCTTCTTCCCCTGATTCCTCTCCTTCCCATTCTGTGATACGGGGATTGATTAATACTATAGGGTTTGGGCCCTCTTCAGAAGGAGTTACATCAATGACCACCAGTTGCCTGAGTTCGCCTATCTGGTTCGCTGCAAGCCCTACACCTCTGGCCTTATACATCATTTCCAGCATCTGGTCGATCAAACCCTGAAATTCCCCGTCCACCTTCTCAACAGGTCGGGCCTCTTGCCTTAATATCTCATGTGGATAAATTAGTATCTTCATAAGGACTAAATAGTAATATTTAGATGATAGCTAAGCAAGTACTGCCCCAAAAATTATGAGAGTTCATGCATTTAGAAAAGAACTTCTGAAACCAGCGGCCCAGGATTTCCGCTTCCTTCTGAGTCGTGGGTACCCGAGAAAGTCAGCCCTTTTGTTTGTAGGAAATCATTTCCAACTCCATCAAGGAGAGCGGGATCTGCTTTATCGCGGGGTCTTCACAAGAAAGCAGAGTACGTCACGATGTGCTAAGATAGTGCAGGTAAAGACAATCAAAGGAGAAAAACTGATCATAGACGGACATAACGTATTTATAACTCTTGAGAGCGCTATAAAGCGAAGGCCCCTGCTGCTGGCAGATGATAATTTCGTCAGAGACATCAGCCGCATATTTAGACGTTTCAGGCCCACATATCATACAAAGGCCGCATGGGCACTTATTGAAGGACTACTTTCAGACTATCCGCCCCACCATGTTTCAGTGCTCCTTGATGCCCCTCTTCCCAAAAGCGGTGAGCTTGCAGTAAGAATCAGACAATGGATGAAATGCGCAAAAATCAAAGGGGATGTCACTACAGCGACAAGACCTGAATCATCTCTTCTGGCACTTGAGGGTATTAAGGCAAGTGCAGACTCAGTAATCATAGATCGCTCAAACAGAGTCTTTGACCTTGCAGGCCATATCATAAGGCGCAGATTACATCTTAAACCTATGTCGATTCCATAAGGTCCATATCTAACTGTTAATTCGAGAAATTATGAGAGCTATTTTAACTCCCATCGTAGTTTTATTGACCTTTATGATTCTCTTTCCTGCAGTCCTGATAGCAAGCCTTGTCAATGCTTCAGGGAACTGGATCCACAGACTTGGAAGACTTTGGTCAAAAATTATTATTAAGACATCCGGTGTCAAGATAGATGTACAAGGCCACAGGCATATACCTGCAGGGCAACCTGTGGTATTCGCCTGCAACCATGCAAGCCAATACGATATACCTGTAGTGCTTGAAGCCCTGCCTATACAATTCCGTTTTGTAGTCAAAAAAGAACTCTTCAGGTTACCCCTGTTTGGCTTTGGTCTGCGGCAGGCAGGTTATATCCCTATCGACAGATCCGGTGGCAAAGCCGCCATGCGCAGCCTTCAAAAGGCTGTCAAGAAAGTAAAAGATGGCGTTCCCATAGTCATCTTCCCTGAGGGTACCCGCAGCCCTGACGGCCGATTGATGCCATTTAAGATAGGAGGTATACTGATTGCAATTAAGGCCGGTTGCCCTATAGTGCCTGTAGCTATATACGGCAGCCACAAAGTGCTCCCCAAGGGAAGTATCAGAATCCGGCCCGGCCGGATAAAGATAACCATCGGCCTTCCTGTTCAGACCGTGGGCCCGGAAGGCCCTATTTCCAAAGAGATTGTGACAAAAAAAGTGTGGGATAGCATTTCTGCATGCTTGAATAAGGAACAATAGCTTATTCCTGATTATTTATGTCATCCTGGATACTACTCACCATATCATTTATCCTGGGACTGATTATGCTCTGATGTCTTATAATGATTGAATGGTCTTCAAATCTCAATCCAACTCAGCTTAAAGCCGTAACGCATAGGACCGGCCCTCTTCTTGTTGCTGCAGGACCCGGCACAGGCAAGACCCGGGTTCTCAGCTATCGAATCGGACACCTTATAAAAACAGGTGATGCCAAACCCGACCAGATACTTGCCATGACCTTTACCAACCAGGCAGCAAAAGAGATCTCTGAGCGCGTATTCCGGCTCCTGAATACTGAACTTTCCTCTGGATGCGTAAATAATGGACAAAAAGTGCCGAAAATAAGCACTTTTCATGGATGGGCACTTGAATTTTTAAGACAGACTCTGCGGGAAGCGGCACGTCTTCCCATAGACGAGAAAGATGCCAAAGATATCTGCCAAGAGGCAGCAAAACAATTGGGATTATCAAACACAAAACCTAAAGTACTTCATGAACGTATCTCAAAGGCCAAGCAGCACTACCCTCCAAGGGTAACTGGAGATAAAGATCTGGAGGCCCTTATTCAGTCGTATCATGGACTCCTTAAAAAATACGGACTATGGGACTATGACGACCTTCTTCTGGAGGCCCTGCGACTCCTTGAACATGATGAAATCAAGGCGAGATTCCTTAGAGATTTCCCTTTTGTACTTGTAGATGAATTCCAGGACATAAGTCCTGTCCAGTATAGCCTAATCAAGTCCATGGCAAGGAAGAATGGAAACATTACAGTAATTGGTGATCCCAACCAGGCCATTTACGGATTCAGGGGTGCAAGTCCTGAATTCATGCACTGTTTCAAAACGGATTTCGAAGATGTTGAAACTGTTGTTCTGGACACTGTTTACAGGTGTCCCCAAGTATTTCTAGACGCTGCAACTAGTCTCATCAAAGATAGATCTGCCGTGCGCCTGAAATCCGTCAAAGACAAAACGCCGAAAATCAGGATTAAACCTTTTGAAGATCCAGTTGATGAAGCAAACTGGGTGGCAAGGACTATTGAACAGATAGTGGGTGGACTCAGCTTTGTTTCACTTGACAGTGGTAAGGCTGGAGGCAACACCCTGAGAAGCCTTTCAGACGTAGCGGTAATCTTCAGGGCCAAGGTTTTGGGAAACCCGGTTGCCCAAGCGCTATCAAAACAAGGGATACCCTTTCAGCGGGCAGATGCCCATGATCCGCTTGCCCAAAAAGAACTTCGCTCTATATGGCGTATCTGGGAAATCTTGAAGGGACGAAATGTCCGGTACCATCTTTCAAAATTACCGGGTGGTAAGGATCTGTGGAATAGAAAGCTCTTTGACTTAAAACCCAGATTTCAGGACAAAGATGGTCCTCAGCTCCTGAGCTACATAATCGATATTCTTGATCTTGACCCAAACAGACCGCTTCTCAAGGCACTTGCGCACACCATCAAAAGACATCTGCATGTGGACTCACTTGCAGTCCTGCTTCGTAACGAGGCCGATATGCTGGACATCAATATAGAAGCGGTGTCCCTGCTTTCGATCCATGCGGCCAAGGGCCTTGAGTTCCCGATAGTCTTCCTGATTGGCTGTGAGTCAGGGATAATTCCATGGAAAGAAGCAGACCATGAAGAAGAGAGACGGCTTTTTTACGTAGGTCTTACCAGGGCATCTGAAGAAATATACCTGAGCTATGTTACACGCCGAAGGCTTTTTGGCCAGATGATGTATGGCGGCCCAAGTACCCTTATTGCTGATATTCCCCAAAAACTCCTGATCAAAGAAAAGGCAAAAAAAACCAGAGTTTCTCAAAGGTCTAGACAGCAAAGGCTCTTTTAATAAATGTTTCCATGTTTACCATCAAAAAAGAAAGGCCCCGGCAGTTTTAAACCGGGGCCTCATAAGAGGAGAATAAGGGCTTTGGAAAGCCATCTTGCGGAGGTATTTAATTTATCGGAAATATATCCAATCGACTTTAACTTTTTTCCCTTTTTTTTATTTTTTCACTTTCCTTATTATAGCACATGGTCAATCTGCCTCTGAAGCCGCAATGGGCAGGGAAATAAGGCATGTGCTATTGGGATTTATTCCGCCTTGTGGTAAATCATGTGAAAATATCGTACTACGGGACACCAAGTGCAATCTATGCCAAGCCGCAGGTGTCGTGTAGTAGTATAGAAAGAAAAATATGGTTGCTCATCAGCGCCCAGGCATAAACAGCCGTTCCGGTTTCCGAGGCGATCGTTCCTATTTGCCTCTTGCTCCTGACCGATTTTTGTCGAAAAAAGTTTATCAAACTGCACGAAATGCCCAATTGCGTGATTCGCACAAATGCCTACTAATGCACCTGTATTAGCTCAGGACAATTGCGAATTGTTGAACGGCCTATAAACAGAGGTTTAAGGAGGTGAACCTTGAATATGGAGGAAATGATAACAACAATCCCCGGTTATGATATTATTGAAAAGTTGGGTGAGAGCCCCCAATCCGTCGTCTATAAGGCCTTTCAGAAAAAAAATCCTCTTCGGCCACTGGCCCTCAAGATTCTAAAGGCGATCTCCCTGTCCAAAGACCAAAAAAGACACTTTCGACAGAAAATGGAGCATCTCAAAATCTTACATGATACTCACCTTATCACGCCTTTATCGTTTAAGGCCATAGGGAGTATCCACTTTTTCACTCAGGACTATTTCGAAGGGATAATCCTCGATGAGTGGGCCAGAGAACAACCTGAAATCACCCTAAATGATTTTTTCACCATAGCTTGCAATCTGGCTGAAGTCCTGAATAAAGTTCATGAAGCAGGGATTATTCATGGCGGCATCAAACCGCACAATATATTGATTCAGCCGGAAAGCCTCGATGTCCGGTTGATTGATTTCATAACGCCTCTCGATGTGAGAGATGTGAGTCATTTCATTTATGACCGGAGTTTTGTGGAAGGTACCCTGGCCTATACCTCTCCTGAACAGACCGGGCGCATCAACCATAGAGTCGATTTTCCAAGTGATCTTTATTCGCTGGGGATTACCTTCTATGAATTGCTGATCGGCAGACTCCCATTCTTCTCTACCGATCCTCTCGAATTGATCCATTCCCACCTGGCGGAAAAAGCGCCGTCCGTCCACGAATTAGATCCGAAAATCCCCCCCATTTTAAGTAAGATCATAGGCAAATTAATGCTCAAACAGCCGGAGAAACGTTACCAGAGTGCCTCCGGGCTTCTGGTCGACCTCATTCAGTGCCGGGATGAATATTCGGCCACCGGCACGATCGGCGAATTTCCTTTAGGGATTTATGACCATACTCATCGAGTTACCTTTGTCTCCAAGATGGTAGGACGCGATAGAGAGGCTGAAATTATCCTTGAGGAATATAATGAAGCGGCCAAAGGCTCTTTCCTCTCCTTATTCATTTCAGGGCTGCCCGGCATTGGGAAAACCCGCTTGATTCAAGAGCTTCAGAGACCGATAGTGGAGCACAGAGGCTATTTTACCTCAGGGAAATTCGATGTCTATCAAAAAAACATTCCATATAGCTCCCTTATCCAGGCCCTCAGAAATCTGGTGAGGACCTTTTTAACGGAAAGCGATCAAAGGGTCGCTCTCTGGAAAGAAAAGATTACCAAAGCGGTGGGAAACAATGGCCGGCTGATCACCGACGTGATCCCGGAGCTGGAGATCCTGACCGGTCCTCAACCGGAGGTCAAGCCGCTTCCTCCCGTGGAATCGAGAAACCGCTTCCACGACGTCTTTGGCCGTTTTTTGACCTGCCTGGCCAGCGAGGAAAATCCCCTGGTACTTTTTATAGACGATCTTCAATGGTGCGATACCGCCTCCTTTGATTTTCTGGCCAACATCTTTGCCAACTACAAGGAACATCCATACCTTTTTCTCTTAGGGGCTTATCGCCATAACGAGATAGATTCAAGCCATCCACTGACAAGGCTGATACAAAACATCGAGGAAAACGCCCAGCCACTGAAAGAAATCAGGCTGGAGCCCCTTGAACCGGAATACTGCCATGAGATGGTCTCCTATATTCTCGACTCGCCCCTTTCCCAGACCGAGGCCTTAGCCGATTTTATAGTCACACTCGCTGAGGGAAACCCCCTGTTTGTGAGCGAGAGTCTGTCCTATCTTTATAATGAAGATCTGCTCTTTCTGGATGAAAGCCGTTGCTGGCTGTGGGACCTGGATAGGATCAGGGGCTCTGAAATGCCATCTACTGTGGTGGCGCTTTTCAGCTCCAAGGTTCAGAAATTACCCGTTGGTGCAATCGAGTTGCTGGAACATTGCGCCTGCATGGGAAATCGCTTTACACCAGATGAGATTGCCCTGGTCAAAGAGATTACGTTGTTGAACGTGTTTGAAACCGTGAAGCCGGCCTTAAGCCAGGGGCTTCTGACAGAGAGCAAAGATGAATTGCAATTCGTTCACGACCGGGTGCAGGAGGCCGTCCTGAATGCCATAGAACCTGAAAGGCGCCGGCAGATGCATTGGCAGATCGGAAACCATCTCCTTTCCGCTGTCCCCAAAGGGATAGATCTGGAAAAAGTGCACAACCTCTTCACTATCGCCTCCCACTTCAACTTGGGAAGGGAGAAGACGCCGAACAGAGAAACTGCCTACCAATTATCAGATATCAACTATCACGCGGGCAACAAGGCGCTGGATTCGCTGGCAACAGAAGCAGCCAATGATTATTTTAGACGAGGTCTTGATTTCTTACCGGATGACTGCTGGGAAAAACAATATGACCGCACATTTAAGATATACCAGAAACTGGCAAAGACCGAATTGATGTGCGGAGAATATGAGAGTTCGGAAAAACTCCTCAATCAATTACTTGATCATGCCGAAACCGACCTGGACAAGGCGGAAGCCCTGGCCGAACAGACCACCTCGCTCTCATCCATAGGCAATTTTATAAAGGCAATTGAGACCGCCAACCGCGGATTGGCATATTTCGGCAAATCGATCCCGGATAATCCCGAGCTTGCAGAGAAGAAACGAGAGCAGTTGATGAACAAAATCAACTCCGAATATGGTGACAGGATCTGGGACACTATCCTGAACATGCCTTTTACCGAGGAGAGGAAAAGTAAGATCGAATTGGTCATCTACAGTGAACTCATCCCGGACTTATATATGTCAGGCCTGGTGCCGCAACTATATCTTTCGGCAGTCCAGTCAACCCGGCACTGCCTGGAAGGAGGCATGGATGAATCGGTGATCTATTCCTTTTCTATCATGGGGCTCTATCTGGGAGAGCAGTTTAAATTTGACCAGGTCTTTCGATATGAAGACCTGGCCCTTGATCTGTGTGAGAGGTACCCCAACACCTTTGGGGCCACCAGGGGAATGAACGGGGTTGCCTGGGTTACCATGCATACGCGAAATCATCCCGAAGACCTGGCCAAACATTGTCTAAAAGGTATCCAGTGCGGGAAGAACTGCGGTGATCTGTATAATGCAGGGCTTTTATACGGCCCCTTAATGTGGGGCCTTCAGGTGCAGGGGGCCGACCTGTCGGCCGTTGAGAAGTATGCCAAAGAATGCCTTCAGTTTTCTCAAAGGTATCATTTATCCTTTTCAGTTGCCCTGGCCGAAGCCATGCAGGCCGCGTGGGTTGCACCCATGAAAAAAAACTATATGCCCGTCTCCATGGAGGAGAAGATAAAAAAATGGGAGAGGGAAAATCATATCTCTGCTGCAGGGAGCTATTATGTGCACATGGCTTTGACCCACTATTATTTCGGAGAGTATGAAGAGGCTGAACAGTATTTAGATGAAGTCAGGCGGTATTTGAGAGGGCTTACGGACCATCTACTGAAGCGACAGTGGCATGCCTTCCAGGTACTCAATGCCATCAGGCTGTATGCAGGGGGAATCATATACAAAAGCAAAGAACAATTACTATCTTTCATTCAACCGCTCATCAAGAAGATTGAGACCTGGGCTCAATACGGACCGATGCTTAAGCCTTATCTTGCCTTTATCTATGCAGAACTGGAAAGATTTACCGGAGACTTTAGAAAGGCCAGGAGCCTCTACTTTGATGCCATAGCTATTGCCCATGAACAGCGATACACGATGCTGGAGGGCCACCTTAATGAATGCCGGGGGGAACTTCTCAAGGAGGCAGGTGTGGGGCCGGCAGGGGTCTACTTCGCCGAGGCCGCACGTTTATATAGAAAGTGCCACGCGGAACGCAAAGAGATCTCCCTGATGGAGAAATACCCGGAGTATTTCGAGGAAGAGGCACCTGCTCCAATGCCGGTTGAAGCAGGACTTTCTGACTACACGCTTCCATGTCTGGATGTTGACTACCTGATGAAATCCTCTGCCGCCATTTCGGCAGAGATGGCCCTTGATGGCCTGTTGAAAAAGATTATGAACGTGGTCCTGGAGGCCTCGGGAGCGCAGCACGGATATCTTTTGATTGAAGACGACAGCAG
>DQXT01000011.1 GCA_011042225.1 Deltaproteobacteria bacterium
CCCCTTTCCGGGTATTTGTTGATCGCACGTAATATAATTTCCTTGGCCGTTTCCATGGCCCTGTGCTCGTCGAACTGTATGTGTGTGGCCCCTGGAATCCTGGCCTTTTCAGATGTGGTGATGAGTTCAGTATGGAATTTGCCCGCCGCAGGGGACAGACCCTGCATAATGCACTGGACATCCACAACCATTGCTTCTACCGCAGCCGTGGCAAGAACAACCTCTTGTTGAATAAAACTCCCGGCTATGGGAATCCCCCTTCTCATGAGGATTTCGTTTCCGGTACAACATACACCCGCCAGGTTTATACCCTTGGCCTTGACCTTCTTGGAGGCATTGACTATCTCCGGGTCATTGGCTGCCATAGCCAGGGCCTCGGCAAGCACCGGCTCATGGCCGTGAACCGTGATATTTACCTCGTCCTTCTTGAGAATTCCGATATTTACCTTGCTCCTTACCGAGACCGGAGTGCCGAACATGATGTCAGACAGCTCCGTGGCTATCATGGAGGCGCCCCAGCCGTCTGCCAACGACAAACGTGCAGCTTGGAAAAGCAGATTCTTATGTTCCTGGTCCACTCCTATGTGGGTGCGGTGCATTATCTCTACCACCTCACGGTCAATTCCTCTCGGGAAAATTCCCAGCCTGCGCCAAAGCTCCTGTCTGGCCTTGGGTGCCCTTTTCATAAAGGCTAGTGTCCCCTCTTGCTGACCGAACTCGTCGAGCAGCTTTGTGCCTACGGCTATCGCGAGATCTTTTGTATCCTTTTCGGCGGGATCAATGCCTAGTCTCAATGCCGTCCTTCTCAGCTTTAATGTGTCCTTGATCTCATAGGGGGTTTCGCCACGGGCAGTGGCAAGAAAGGCCAGTGCTGTTCCTCTACCGTGATCCATGTGGGCAGAGGCGCCGCCGGCAACCATGCGGCAGAAATTGCGTGCAGCTACCGTAGCTGCGTCTGCTCCACAAACACCTATCATGGTGTCCATGCCTTCTATTATCTGGCAAGGCCCCATATTGCAAATGCGACAGCAAACTCCGCCTTTACCGAACAGGCATGGTTCCACCGCCCTCTTGGAGATCCTGTGAGCAGCAGTCACTACACCTTCAGAACACGAGTTACAAAGTACTTCCCGATTGGCTTCACACTGGATGCTGGGGCACCCCCCTTCTTCCTTATCAAAGCGTCTGCTCGTATCCATGACTATTCCCCCCCCAGCCGTCTTGAGAATTTTTCATGCCAGACCTGAAATCTGTTTTGCAGCCTGGACCGTATTTTTCATTAGCATGGTTATGGTCATAGGACCTACACCGCCAGGCACCGGAGTTATGGCAGATGCCTTTTCCTTTATGGCATCAAAATCTACGTCGCCGCAGAGTATCGCCTTGCCCTCAGGGGTCTTGCCTATCCGATTTACACCCACGTCTATAACCACTACGCCGTCTTTCACCATATCTGCCGTAATGACCCTGGGCCGACCCGCCGCCACTATAAGAATATCGGCCCTTTTTGTATGAAATGCCATGTCCCTGGTCCTTGTATGACATAAAGTTACGGTGGCGTTTCCGCCTTCTCTTTTTTGAAGCAACAGATTTGCTATGGGCTTGCCTACGATGTTACTTCTGCCTACAATTACGGCCTCGGCTCCGCTGGTCTCAACCTCTGAGCGTATAAGCATTTCCATTATGCCGTGGGGCGTGCATGGAAGAAAACATGGTTCACCTACTACCATCTTGCCGACATTTACAGGATGAAAACCATCCACGTCCTTGGCCGGGTTTACCGCATATATGACCTTGCCCTCATCGATATGCTTCGGAAGGGGAAGCTGAATTAGTATGCCGTGAAATGCCGGGTCATGATTGTATTTCTCTATAAGGGCCAACAGATCAGCCTCACTGATATCCGCGGGCTGGTTGTCCTGAAAGGAATGAAAAGCAAGGTCACGGGCTATGCGCTGCTTTGCTGTCACATATGAGATAGAGGCAGGATTTTCTCCTACGAGTATAGTTACAAGACCCGGTATTACTCCTTGTTTGTCTTTCATTTCGGCTACTTCAGCCCTGAGTTCTTCTCTTATCTGTTTTGCTATTTGTGTCCCGCTGATTATTTTTGCTGCCATACATCCCTCCCTAAAACGCTTCTATTATGTATAAATATCCTAAATTAGACATCCAGGCGCTCTTATCTGCATAAACAACTGTATGAAGACTTTTAAAACTACTTATAAGCCGCTTGCACAACCCAGATTTTGTTTGAGGGCCAAGGCACTAGGAGATAAAGAAGCACTTAATAACTTAGTTACATGAGCAATTTTTACCGGCTGACACGCACCAATCGTGTACAAGACGAATTTTGCAGACAACTTATTATAGCTACCTTTTTTTAAAGGGTAGAGCAAGTAGCAAATGCCTAAAAACCGCCATTTTTATTTAAGAATTTATAAATATACAGCATTTTTTATAAAAAGACGATGACTTTCTCATTTTGATGGGTTCGCGTTGATTAGGATCCGGTACTTTAATGGTAAAAAATCAGGTTATGATATGGACAAGAATTGATTCAAGCAATGAAAATGAAAATCAATATCTGGTATAGTGCGCGCAGTCCTGCTTGAAATCCTCAATAATTTCATTGGTAAGTGTAGACGGAACATTAGGAATCATCTCCAGAAAGGTCTCCGTCGTCACCCGGTAATCTTCTCCTTTGACGTATTCTCTTTCAAAGGCAAGTTGTCTGACTTTCTGAAATAGATACTCGATATCCGCAGGGGTAAAGAGAGTAATCATGGAGATGATCCTGTCTACATCCACATCTTCCCTATTGGTATTCCACAGATAATGCTCGAAAATAGTTCGACGGCCCTGATCATCCAACCCACCTACCGGAATGATGCAATCAAAACGGCCGGGCCTTAACAGGGCCGTGTCTAGTTGCCGGATATAGTTGGTTGCACATACCAAGAGGTTTTTCCTATCCTTTCTTTTCAACAAAGGTACCTGTTTCAGAAACTCATTTGTAATTGATTTGTCGATACGTGAGGCGAGATCACGGCTTCCTGCTATTTCCTCGAATTCGTCTATGAACAGAACCACTTCGTCGAGGTTACTCGCTTTTTCTATCAATGTTTTCAGGTTCGCACCGAGACGATCTTCTCCATCGGACATCAAGATGCTGGGGCTTATCTCAACATACCACCACTGGAGTATGCCTGCTATTGCCCTGACAAAGTGGGTCTTGCCTGTACCGGGCGGCCCGAAAAATATAATGGTGCGGGGCGGAATGACCGCGTGTTTCCGTGCGAGTTCTATCTCCGTAAGGGGAAGTATGATTCTTTTGTTAACGATCTGTTTTGGCGGCTGGGTCTCGGAGATGGTGTCCCAGATTGATCGATCGATCCTCTGTGCCCCCAGCGCCTTGAGAAGCTGAATCCTTTGTGCATCGTGAAGTTCCTGATGCATGGGCTCGATATTTTCCATAAAATCCAGGCATGCCACCTTCGTTCCCACATCCCGGCCCAGTTTTTCAGAAAGCACCCACTTATGTTGCATTATTTTGGGCCACAACTCCGCGGCTACCTTAGGTTCAACCTTTTGTCCACTGAATTCGCAAATCAAGGCCACGTAATCTTGTGGACTGAGGTCATCAGATGCGATTTTCATATACTTCTCCGCTATAAAAAAATAAAGCGGAGACCTTCTTCGAAAGTCTCCGCAGTCCTATCTTTAGAATATGATTTGCCTTTAAAATAACTGAAATTAAGGTTAATCAGGTTAGGTGTCAAGGGGAAAAAGAAAAGTTCAGCTACCTGACAGCCTTCCAATATTCTGAAAACACATAGGTAGAAAGAATGAATCCCAGGGGCAGGTTGACCATAACACCTATTGTAAAGGCCCAGAATGGTTTCATGCCGAATATAAGCAGGTCTTTAATCCTTGTTGAAAGACCAATGCAGAGAAAACAGAAGACAAAGCACCATGAGCGCAAATTCTTGATAGGAGCGATGGCCTTTGATTTAAGGACGCTCTCGAACCAGTCGGATTTGTAATACAATTGTTTTAATGCAGTCTTTTGATCCTTGGTTGTTGTAGATGCCAACAACATATCCAGTTCATCAAAAGACATCTTGCCTTGAAAGGTTATGATTCCCCGTTCAGAAGATATGGCAAACTTGTCTGCTAATTGGACTGGTACTTTATATTCTGAAAAGTCGGCATTATAAGTTTCTTTTGTTACATGGGTCTTTAATACACCCTTTAGTTTTGCCTCTCCTACATGGAGTTTTGGCCCCGACGCTGCGATAATGCTGATAATAATTGAGGCGACGAAGAAACCCAACACGAATTTAGGGAATCTTTCCCAGATTACACCGGGCCTGACAGCCTTTTGTCCCTCTTTTTCTTCCCAAAATATGACAGAGACAATAGAAAGGACAAAAGCCCATATGCCAACCCATATATCCCTGCCGATTACCTTCATAAGGGTAAATGTATGGATGGCAGATTCTCCATATTCACTGGCTATTTCTGCAACTACTGCAAATCCGGCTGCATCTGCAAACTCAGAGGTCCCTACCCATGCCCCGGCTTCCCCCGGAGTTATAGTTCCTATGGTATCCGGTGTGACGGCCAATTCTTCCGGTGGAGGAATCATTACTTTGGTAATCACTACCAGTGACAAAATCATGACAATAGCCCAGATAGATACAATGCCGATAGTAATGGCAATATGATCCTTTTTTGCCTTGACGGCCCCGCCGACAGCAATCGCCGCAGATACACCGCACACTGCGCCTCCAGTTCCCAAAACGGCTCCAAACCTTGGTTCTAATCCAAAGATTCTGGTAGCAGCCAGATATATAGTTAACCATGTAGTTACAGAGATAATGGTCGCCTGGACAAAGGCAATAGGACCGGCTGAGATGATAAGGGTAAAAGGTAGAGTTGCTCCAAGCAGGACGATCCCCGTCTTGATATAGTATTCAGTCCTCATTGATGTCTGAAACCATCTAGGCATCTTTTTTACGTTACCTATGATTAATCCGATAACCAGAGCAAGCAATGGCGCTCCAAGGTGAGCGTCTTTCATCATCTTTGAAGAGGCCAGATAGAAAATGGCCAGAGAGCCTAGAAATATAATAATATAACCTGAAATATATTCTTTTATGTCATGGCCCATGATTGCCATACTTATGGTAAAAACAAGGCCGAAACCGAGAAAGATAATTAGGTATGGCACAAAATTTTTAACAAGGTCAGACCATAACGCGCTGAGATCTGACCACTTTCCGGGAGTTATGGCGATCTCTTTGATTGTGCTACCGCTCCAGAAAAAGGCCATAGCAACAAAAATAATCAACAATCCCAACCAAATAGCCCAGCAATCCTCTGTTTTATACAGTTCAGATATTTTCCCTGTTTGTTTTGCCATAATTTCGTCTTCTTGCTTTGTCAGATATTCAAGGAGTTCAGCAGGAACATATTTCAGGCCTTTGCAATGAAATCAAATATTATTTTTTTAAAAAATACATCCTTATAAATCTTTATCAAACAGCTCCGACGTTATCACTTATTATACATCGGCATGCTTACTTATCTATCGGAGATTTATAAAGTTTCATTAGTGTGCCTAGACAACTTGTTCACTTATTTTTAGAAGACATTGACTCGCGACCCTTTGAGGCAAGTATACCCTGAAGAAAATAATCACTTATTTGCTTTGCAGCTGTAGCAACACTGTACTTTTTTTTGCGAGAAAGGACCCAAAACCTAGACATTTCATCCAATGCCCCAAAAAAGGCCCTTTTGAATATCCCGGGCAATACCTCTGACAAGAAGAGTTCCTGAGTCTGACCCTGGATTACTATATGTGAGATGATGTTGACATATTCGGCAAATCTCTTGTTGCGATACTCCTTCATAAATTTACTGCTTTGACGCAGCTCTACCTGTATTAATTCTGCCAGGTCTCTATTTTCTTGCACCAGGATCAAGTGAAGATAGGCAAAGCGCTCCAATTTTTCCCGCGGGTCATCAAGTGAAGCGATTTCTTGCTTAACCCTGGCAATGATCTTGCCCATTTCCTCTTCAAATATGGTAACTAGAATATCGTACTTATTGTTAAAATAAAGGTAAATGGTACCATCAGCCACATTGGCTTCTTTAGCTATTTCTGCTATGCGGGAATCGAAAAAGCCATTGCGGGCGAATACCCGAATAGCGGCCCTTAATATTTTATTGTGTTTATCAGCGGTCTTCATGGACAGATGCATTTTAATGAATGCACATTCATTCAGTTATTCCATTTATTCTCTTTTTGTCAAGAGTAAATAGTCACATATTTTTCAATGATTGTATTCCGGGCAGGTTATATATGTGGTCTTTAGAATCGCTTCTTGACAGTATTTAACACCATTAGTATTTATAACCCCTTAACAAATACCAATGATTGATCTCTGTCGGGAGGGATGGCCGAGTGGTTGAAGGCGGCGGTCTTGAAAACCGCTGTGCCGAGAGGTACCGTGGGTTCGAATCCTACTCCCTCCGCCAAAAAAGTATCAATACGGAGAGGTGACCGAGAGGCTGAAGGTGCTCGCCTGCTAAGTGAGTGTATGCTGAAAGGTGTACCGTGGGTTCGAATCCCACCCTCTCCGCCAAAAGAATATTTTCTCGGATTTTACGGTAAAGCCGTTATTTATTAGGAGGTACATCGAATTATGATGCGTAATTTTCTTTTTACATCGGAGTCAGTAACAGAGGGTCATCCAGACAAAGTAGCAGATCAGATCTCAGATGCTATTTTGGATGCCATTTTAGATAAAGACCCTTATGCCCGGGTTGCTTGTGAAACTCTGGTAACCACTGGGCTGGCCTTGATTGCGGGCGAGATAACCACGGATTGTTATGTGGATATGCCCCGGGTCGTCCGTGATACCATAAAAGAGATCGGGTATTCCAATTCTTCCATGGGTTTTGATTGGCAGACCTGTGCGGTTATTTCCAGCATTGATAAACAGTCGCCGGATATAGCCATTGGTGTGGATCGTGCAGATGACATTGGGGCTGGAGACCAGGGTCTGATGTTTGGTTATGCCTGCGATGAGACCCCTGACTACATGCCCATGCCCATATGGTATGCTCATCGATTGGCATTTCGTTTGGCAGAAGTAAGGAAAAAAGGCATTTTACCTTTTTTAAGACCTGATGGTAAATCACAAGTCACAATTCAGTATGAGGACAGAAGACCAGTCTCAGCCCATTCCATAGTAATAGCTGCCCAGCATAACACCGAAGTGAGCGAAAAAGAGGTAAAAGATGCGGTGATTGAGGAGGTTGTAAAAAAGGTCATTGCACCCGAACACCTGACCGGAGAAACAGAGTTTTTTATAAACAGCACAGGTCGTTTTGTAGTAGGCGGTCCTCTGGCAGACTGTGGAATTACCGGAAGAAAGATTATTGTTGATACTTACGGAGGCCGCGGCCATCATGGTGGAGGGGCCTTTTCCGGCAAGGATCCCACAAAGGTCGACCGTTCACCTTCGTATATGGCCCGCTACGTGGCCAAGAATCTTGTAGCCGCTGGAGTAGCAAAGGAATGCGAGGTCCAGGTAGCTTATGCTATCGGTGTTACCAGACCCCTGGCCATAAATGTCCGCACCTTCGGTACCGAGGTCATTCCCAGGGGGCGGATTATAAAACTCATCGAAAAGAATTTCAGTTTTAAACCGAAGGACGTTATTAATTACCTGGACATGAGACGGCCAATCTTTAAAAAGACGGCTGCATATGGTCATTTCGGCAGAACTGAACCGGAATTTACCTGGGAGCGTCTAGACATGGCGGAAAATCTTAAGGAACAAGCGGGACTTTAGGGGGACAAAGCTATGAAGAACTATCATATTAAAGACGAAAGGCTGGCAGAGGCTGGACGTTTGCGCATTGAGTGGGCGGCAAAGAGCATGCCTGTATTAAACCTTATAAGAGAGCGTTTTCTGAAAGATAGACCTCTTAAAGGAGTCCGTATCGGAGCATGTCTGCATGTCACGACTGAGACCGCGTCACTTGTCCAGACCCTGAAGGCAGGAGGGGCCGAAGTATTTTTATGTGCTTCAAATCCTCTCAGTACACAGGATGACGTGACTGCCTCCCTTGTCAAAAACGATGGCATCCCCGTATTTGCTATTAAAGGCGAAGACAATGACACCTATTATGACCACTTGAGGGCGGTTCTCAATGCAAAACCGCAGATCACTATGGATGATGGTGCGGATTTGGTCTCCACTCTTCATACCGAGCGAAAGGAGCTACTGGGTAATGTTATTGGCGGAACAGAAGAGACTACTACAGGCGTGATAAGGCTTCGTGCAATGGCCATGGATGGAGTGCTCAACTATCCGATTGTCGCGGTCAATGATGCAAATACCAAGCATTTGTTTGATAATCGCTACGGAACCGGGCAGTCTACCCTGGACGGCTTTCTCCGGGCTACTAACAGGCTTGTGGCAGGCAGTATTTTCGTAGTGGCTGGTTATGGCTGGTGCGGCAAAGGCGTGGCCATGAGGGCCAAAGGCATGGGTGCCAGAGTAATTGTGACTGAAATAGAACCATTACAGGCCCTTGAGGCCGTCATGGATGGATTTGAAGTCATGCCTATGGCGAAGGCAGCTCCCCAGGGCGATTTTTTCTGCACTGTCACTGGAGATATCAACGTCATAAGGGAAAAGCATTTTCTCAAGATGAAAGAAGGCGCCATTGTAGCCAACTCAGGTCATTTTAACGTGGAAATCGATCTGGAGTCCCTTGAAAAAATAACTAAAGAAAGTCATACAATTCGTGACTATGTAAAAGAGCACACATTGATAAATGAAAGACGGATATACGTATTAGGAGAGGGCAGGCTTATTAACCTGGCCGCTGCTGAGGGGCATCCGTCAAGCGTTATGGATATGAGCTTTGCCAATCAGGCCTTATGCGCGGAATATATGTTAAAAAAGGATTTAAAGCTGGAGAAGAAGGTCTATGGCGTGCCGGAAGAGATAGACCGTGAAATTGCCAGGTTGAAATTATCCAGTATGGGGGTTCAAATAGACAAACTTACTAACGAGCAAAAGAAGTATCTATCTTCGTGGGAAATGGGGACATAAAAGTTATCCGATATGGCATAAATTTTCAGGGAGACATTAGACCTTAATCATAATGGATAAATATGATGTCTTTCTTGAAATCAAGAAAGAAAATATTTCTGTCTTTTGTCGGCGCCACATGAAATAAGAGGCAAAATATCTTTTGCCTCTTTAATAACAAGGCTTTTCTTTATACTCTCCTACTTGCAAATTCAAAAAAGGTCGTGATCCGGCATGCCTTGGCAAAACCAACACATTCTTATGTTTAAAAAATGTTTTTTTAAGGCATAATCGAAATTTTGATAGGGACTGAATCTCTATCTCCGGCTTTCTAGTTCAATAATTCCCCGTAATTGTTTTATGATTCCATCTCTTACCTTTTTGTTTCTTGTCTTCCGAAAAAGTTTCAAGAGGGTCATCTCTTCTTTATTAAGGGCTTGAATGGTTTCAAGAGGATCTCCTCTGGTAACATATCTTAGAGTGTAGTCTGAAACATGAGAAGTCTTTTTTCTTTCCTCAAGAAAGTCAGAAACGTCAACACCAAGGACCTCCGCGATCTGTTGCAAACGTACAACAGAAATCCTGGTTGATCCCTTCTCATATTTTTGTATTTGTTGAAAAGAGATACCCACTTTCTCAGCCAATTCTATTTGAGAAAGTCCCCATATTTTCCTTATCTGTTTGATCTTTTGTCCGATCTTTTTATTGATCAATAATTTTTCCCTTCAACCAAAACATCCTAATTACCAAAATCTTACAAGCTCCTATCACATAAAATTTAGCAAAAGTCTAACAACCATAAGTAGTATTTTTTGGTTGACATTTTTATCTTTGTAGTTGTATTTTAATCAAAAGGGGACAAGATGAAAAAAAAGAAAATCCTTATTGCGGATGACGAAGAATTTATAAGGATTTTACTGACTGAGGCCCTTAAAATTTATGATTACCAAATAGATGTCGCAGAAAATGGGGTTGAGGCAATAAATTATATTACAAAGATCCCATATGATTTGGTTATCACCGATTACATGATGCCGAAAATGGATGGGCTTGAATTAACACGACAGATAAGAGCAAAATATCTTTCAACTCCGATTCTTATAGTCACTGGCTATGGACCTGTACATGAGTTTTTAAAAAGCGGGGCCACGGCCTGTATTATGAAACCATTCAGTATCTTCGAGCTACAAAACATGGTAAAGATCATTCTGAATAATTAATAGATACACTCACTCGGGAGCAGAAAGAATATCCATCTCCCGGGAAATGAAGACCTAAAATTACTCGGTTTCAGGGCAAGTATAAAGGGCTTGTGATACGTCGAGGGCACAAGCGGGCCATAATGGCTATTGGACATAAGATTCTTCGGATAATCTATACGTTATTGCTGAAAAAGGAACCTTATCAGGACTCAACGGTAGATTATGAATCGTTGATCGTGCAACGTAATGCGCCGAGATGGATTAGGGCGCTTCAAAAA
>DQXT01000146.1 GCA_011042225.1 Deltaproteobacteria bacterium
CATACACTATAACAAGGAGAAGACACTTCTCAGGAACACCAACCAGTTTGAACTCTGCGGACAGTGTCATCAGGACATCAAGGCCAAAGGCTATCTGATGTCCCGCCACCCTGTCAGGGAAGGCAAAATGGGCTGCACTGACTGCCACTCGCCACATGGTACGGATAACCTGGTATCCGGCATGATTAAGACAGATGAACGTCTGAACGATCTCTGCCTTAAATGCCATACCCGTTATCAGGGGCCCTTTGTGTTTGAGCACGAGCCTGTAATCGAAGACTGCACCTTCTGTCATGATGCTCATGGGACAGTAGCCAACAACCTGCTCCTTCAGAACGAGCCTTTCCTGTGCCTGCAATGTCATGAAGCGCATTTCCATTCAACACGTTTCAGCGGGCAGCCGCGTAGCAGTTATCCGCCAGGCGTAATCGATCCCAATACTGGACAGACAGTTACGGGCGATCAACTGGCCGGTGAACATAACTGGCAGGCTGGTTTCCTGACACAGTGCACCAGTTGCCACCAGAACGTACATGGATCGGATCTGCCTTCTCAAAGCGTGTCTGGACAAGGCACGGTATTCACTCGATAGGGAGGTGAGGATATGAAAGTAACTACAACTGTTTTAATGAGCCTGTTCATAGCCCTCGGCCTTGCCTGTTCGGCACTTGCAGAGGACGCGAAACCTTATGATGTTGAAATCAGCGTCGGCGGTTCAGTGAACGACTTGGACGGTAACGGCCGTGTCGCTGAGTACGACAGCACAGCCGAGAAAAATGCCAACTTGATCCTGGATGGCAAGGTCTCTTATTTCCTGGACGGAGGGGCGATCAATGCCTACGGAAACTATCTGGACGGTGATGATCAGTCATACGGGGCCGATCTTGACCTCTGGAACCGTATTTTGCTGCTTCAGACCGACTATCTCCGGTTTTATCACCGGCTGGATCATAATAATCTTGATCACCTTATGGCCAGTCTGGCCCGGAGCGGCCAGGGGGCCACACTCTATCACACGGATTTCAATGAATTCGACGACTATGGAATCACTCGGAGTGAATGGAAGTCTGAGGCCAAACTGAATGTTCCCACGATTCCGGGATTGAGTTTTACCTTTAATCACAGGTTTGAAGAACGCAAGGGCATGGACCAGGCCCGGACCATGAGCAAGTGTGCAGCCTGCCACGTAGTGGGAATGAGCAAAGATATAGATGAGACCACCAACGAAATTAATCCCTCGGTAAACCTCAGGATCGGGCCCATGACCCTGAACTATGATTTCCTGTACAGGTCCTTTAACAGCGGGAGCGATGTGCCTGAAAACCTATATATGGAGGCACAGAATCCCGGCCAACCTGCGGGGAACTTGGACGGATTCGATTCCCGGGTACAGTTTGACAATACCAACGGATCTTTGCCTTTTTCACGTACCCCTGACTCGGAAAAATGGTCTCACAAGGTCAAGATGAAGGCCGATTTGCCTGATAATACGGTCAACCTCAATTATGTGCGGTCAAGGGCCACCAATAATGATTCAGACAGTGGTGCCGGTGTCCTGTACGGCAACTATGAAAAGGAACTGGCCGTCGATTACTGGGCCATTAACGGCGGCTGGCACTGGAAAATGAACAAGACAATGGGCCTTACCCTGAAAGGTAAATACCATGATATGGATGCGGATGAGGTCAATGTCGACGTTTTTGAGTCTATCAGCGACGGAGGCTCCGCCGGAGTAGGACAGACATGGGCAGATTTTCTGGGAACGGATTTCGATTTTAAGAGATATTCGGCCTACGACGAGGAGGAATATAGCGCTGAAGCCAAATTTGCATGGAAGGTCCTCAAAGACCTGAAATTGAAATTGGGATATGAAGTTGAATATCTGGACAGGGAAAATGCCGAGTACCACCATGTCGTCGATGACACCACTACCCAGGAGGTTTCCATAGGCAGTCACTGGCGGCCCTTGAAGGGTCTTAAGGTGAGTGCGGATTATGCATTTACTTATGTGGATGACCCTTATGTCTTCCATGATTCAATGTGCCCGTCCTGGGAAGAGGCGCAGGCATTAGGATTTGCTCCAGGGACATATTCTGCGAATAGCTGGTACTCCCTATATGTCTACGGAGTCAGGACCGCAGACAGGTCCAACCAGCCTGAAACCGTCCATGACATGAGACTGAAGACGAGCTGGCTGGCAACCGGTAAGATCAACGCCAATATGCACCTGCACTATAAACTCGCGGAAAACAGCGATTGTGGCGGGAGCGATTGGCAACAGGATATGTTCAATGGCGGATTAAACGTCATGTATACCCCGATGGCCAAACTCGGAATCAATTTCGGGTATAACTATTTCTATGACAAATATGAGGCCATGTTCTGTTCGGCCTTCTATAACGGGTGAGCGGGTGCCGTCGGATCCTCCCAGTTGGGAGGTCAGAGTGACAGCTATGAGTATGAGACCGAGGCCCATACCTTTTATGTCGGCGCCAATGCCAACCTGATACCAAAAAGGTGGGATGTCTCAGCCTTATATTCCTTCACCAAGGGCACAGCCAATATACAGGATTTACGCTTTAGCAGTGATCCGTTTGTGCTCACGGTAAACGGACGCACGGACGACTACAGCTTCACATATATCAACGGTTCTAATGAATATTCAGATCTTGAATATATCATGTGGGAGTTCGAGCTTGCTACAAATATTACTATTACCGATGAGCTCGGGCTTACGTTTACCGGCCGGTATTCTGATTACAATGACCAGGAAGAATACGTGTACGGCGAACTCGATGGTTCACTATTTACTCTGTCGGGTTTTGTGACGTACCGCTTTTAATTAGCTGTTCACACATACAACTGAAAAACAGGGGCCTAAAAGGTCCCTGTTTTTTGTTTTTCCAAAACATTTGTGCGTCGCCGAAGAACCAGACGATACAAAAAAACTGATCCTAGCGCTGAAGTTCTGAAGGCCTTTTTTCTAAACGGACCTTAAGGCGTTTTAAACGTTTTTCCCGATAGATCGAGACCAGAACCTCCTCTCCAGGCCCTTTGGTCAACAGTATCCTGATCGCCGCAATATCGGATTTCACTTCTTCGCCATCAATTGCAACAATAATGTCTCCCCCTACAGGATAGAGACGATTTCCAAGACGGAGCTCCTTTTCACCGCCCTTTATTCCCGCCTTGTCAGCCGGACCCCCCTGAGTTACGTTTATAACAATGGCACCTTTTTCAACCGGAAGATCGAGGAGTTTGGCCAACGCAGGGGTGACATTCTGGAGATCCGCCCCCAGCCAGGCACGTGCCACATATCCCTTGGAAATGAGTTGTGAGGCTACCCATTCAACAGTCTCAAAGGAAATGGCAAAACCCACTCCCGGTATATGTTTTAAAGGGCTGAATATCAAAGTATTTACCCCGATTACCCTGCCCGATGAGTCAACTAAGGGCCCGCCTGAAGTGCCTGAATTTATGGATATATCAGTCTGGATTACACCATGGACTACACGTCCGTCAGGTCTGGAGATACTCCGCTCAATGGCACTGATCACCCCCTGCGATACGGTATAACCTGTTCCAAAGGGATTGCCGAGCGCAAAGGCCTTCCGGCCTATGTCGGGCTTTGTGGCTGCAAGTTGCATTGGGACAAGAGATTCAAGTTCTTTTTCAGGCGCCCGCAACTCAAGTATTGCAAGATCGGTTTCGCTATCGGTTCCCACCAGCCTGGCAGGCCACTTGCGGCCGCTGGACAAGACTACCTCGATAGAGTGCACGTCACTGATAACGTGATGATTCGTCAAGATATGCCCAAGGTGATCCAGGATAAACCCGGAGCCTGAGCCCTTGTGAGGCACTGGCGCAAGATAGGATTCGAGCGCGACCGTCGTGCTGGTTACGTTTACTATTCCCTTTGAGAGTTTATTGCAGAGCCTGACCGTATATTCTTCATCTGCCGCAAACCCCATACAGGATAAAGGATTCAGAAAAACAGCGAAAAGGACGTATAATAGGACACATTTTGAAATACATTTGACCATCGGTCTAAAGTTCTCCGATTTTAAGGACCACAGCTACGATAAACGCCAGCATCAAGCGGTAATATACAAAGGGATAAAATGTGTGCCTGGCGAGATAGCGCATCAAAAAGGCTATAACTAAATATCCGGAAATGCATGCGGCGATAAAACCCCAGAGAAAGGCCATATCCACAGTCGCGGAACCATCTTTCCAGAGCTTGAGGCCCTCGTATAACCCTGCTCCTGCAATTATGGGGGCAGAGAGCAGAAAGGAGAATCGGGCCGCGGCCATCCTTTCAAATCCCAGGAAAAGGGCTGTCGTCATGGTTATTCCGCTCCGCGAGACGCCGGGCACGATTGCAAGGGCCTGTGCCGTTCCAACACAGATGGCGTCTTTCCATCCGAAATTTTTAAAATCGCGCGTGTGGGATGCCAGGCGTTCCGCTGACCACAGCAGCAAAGCAATCCCTGAAAGGGTAGATATGACTACCCACGGGGAACGGAATACAGTGGAAGCTGCTCCTTCAAGGAAGTAACCCAGAAAGGCCCCCGGCACAGTACCTAAGAGAACCAGACAGAGAAGCCTTCTATCTCCTTTTCTCGATGTCCTTCCAGGGACCAGAGATTTCGCCATGTTTAACCAGTCCCGCCAAAAATACGAAAGGACTGAGATCAGGGTACCCAGGTGAAGGGTAACATCAAATGCTATAGGGGTATCCTTAAGGCCCAGAAAATATTCGGCCAGAACAAGGTGGCCGGAGCTGGATACGGGCAAAAATTCAGTAACGCCCTGAAGGATTCCCAGAAATATTGCCTCTGCCGTAATCATATTTGTTTTGTGTAATTATAAATAATATATTAGCTAAATATTTATTTTAGTGCCTTAATGAAAGATCGAAAGTAGTTTACACAAGGATGACTAAACATTAAACCGATCTTGTTATAATCAAATTAATTTTTTATCGGCGCTGGGTATTTAAATGTTGAGAAATAAAAAGACACCTTTGGGCAGATTGTTGATGATAGGTCTGCCGGGTACGGATTTGGACCTGGAGACCCTTTCACTTATCAGGGATTACGGAGTGGGAAACTTCATCCTCTTCGAAAGGAACGTAAAAGGGGGCCCGGACCATACAAAGAAACTCTGTGATGATCTTAACGGGGCTTGCGCTGATGCCGGGCTGCCTTCGCCTGTTATAGCCGTTGACCAGGAAGGGGGACCTGTTCAGAGACTTGGTCCCCCTTCCTGGCCGGAAATTCCCTCAAACGAGGAAATGGTTTTATCCAAAAATTTAGAGATGAATGTAAATTCCCAGGCGGAGACTGCTGCAAAGATCCTCAACTCTCTCGGGATAAAGCTCAATCTGGCCCCTGTCCTTGATCTGGCTCCAAGCGGTGCGGAAGGTGTCCTGAAGGGACGTTCGTATGGGGCCGATCCCAGGGAAGTATCAATCCTTGGAGAAAAATATATTCAAATACTGCAGGCGAATGGAGTGTGCGCCACAGCTAAACACTTTCCAGGCATAGGTCGCGTAGAAAGGGATCCCCATTTTCAGAGACCCGTAGTTACCGCCTCAAGAAAAACATTGACGCATGAAATGTACCCTTTTCGCAAAGGTGTGAAGGCTGGTGTTAAGGCCGTAATGACCTCTCACGTGGTATTTCCCTCATTGGATCCGGATGAGCCCGCGACCTTTTCAGAAATTATAGCGAACAGACTCCTTCGATATGAGCTTGGTTTTGAGGGCGTATTACTGACCGACGATCTTGAGATGGGAGGAGTCATCAATCACGGCTCCTTGGGCGAGGCGGCAGTAAAGGCAATTCTGGCCGGGCATGATCTCTTATTGATTTGTCACGGTATTCAAAGGGTTAAGGAGGCATTGAACTCACTAGAAAATGCATGGTCCACGAGCTTGTTTGAGGCCGGAAGATTGGATCTGAGTCTTTCACGAATTGCCGGAATTACTTGATCAATCCGGAGATTACCTTGGTATTACCTCCCGGCAGAATCTCCCTTTTCACTACAGAAAAATGGCTTTTGAAAAAACTTTCTTCCTGTTTTAGTAGAGCCCTAGATCCCAAATTTCCTGCAACCAACATCCTGATATAAAAAAGGAATTTAATAAACTTTTTCCTTGGTACTTCATGTTCCATCATGCAGAACCTTCCTCCGGCCCTACATACCCTTTTGATCTCCACAATAGCCTTTTCCCTTACATCCCCCTTCAGTTCATAAAATGCGTGGGAGCAGGTTACGGCCGAGAAAGCCCCGTCCTTGAAAGGTAGGTGCTGGGCCTCGGCCTGTATCAGGACTATGTTTTTTAATTCTCTTTCTCTTATCTTTTTGGCTGCTTTTCGAAGCATTCCGCTTGAGAAGTCGAGCCCGATCACCAGGCCGTCGCCGCCTACCTTTTCAGCCAGGAAAGGAGGAACGGATCCGGTGCCCGTACAGAGGTCGAGTGCAATGTCTCCGTCCTTGAGCCCGGTCCTGTCGGCAAGAGCACTACGAAGGCGACCCTGGAGGTCATGAGAGTGGAGTTCAATAATACGGTCATAGACCTTTGAAAACAGATTGTAGTAGGATTGTCTGAGTGAACTCATAATTTAATTATATTCTTTCCTATAGAATCAGAAATGCAGGATTAGAGTATCAAAACTCCATTGATTAGTATACGATTCCGTTGTAGAAAGTCAAAAATTACCGCCAAAGATTTTTTGTTGCGATTTGAGCTTGAGCGGTTAAACATGATTTCGGCAAAAAGGTCTTAGAGGCAAGGTGCAAAATTTTTCAGGAACGAGACCTGTTTATCATTTGCAACAAAGGCCTAGTATCAAAAGCAATGTCGCAGGCAGGGCGTTTTTGGCTGAAACATTCTAAAATATTTTAGTTTAAGAGGTGTCGAACTGAAACTGGCTATTGTTTCCCCTCCCTGTATGAGGCCTACCAGCCCTCCTCTTGGGCCTGCCGTCCTGTTGTCATATCTGAAGAAAAATTTGCCGGATATGGATGTAAAGGTCTTTGACCTCAATATGTTTTATTACGACAGAATACTGAATGATTTAAGCAAGGGGAATTTCAAAATTCGACTTTATGACTGGGATGAGAACACCACAGCCCGAAAGATCGGTCAGGCGGTGGATTTTCTGAAATATGGTATAAAGGAGAAATTCGATCTAAAATCATACCATCATTTCACCACGATTTTTTTGAGCTTTGAAAACATCTTTAACGCATTCATGTCTGAAATGGCCAAAAGGCGTTTAATGGAACTCTTTGTGCCCGACAGGGTTAGAATATTTTTCGAGGATTTAGTCGATCAGGTCCTGGATTATGGTCCGCAAATGTTGGGTCTGTCAGTCCTTTTCAACAGCCAGTCGGTTTTTGCCCTGCTCTTGGCCGCTTTGATTAAAGAGAAAAGGGAGATAAAGGTTGTTTTCGGCGGGGCCAGACTCGGGGTTATGTATTGTCCGGAGAGGCTTTTTAAAGAGCCTTGGGTCTTCAGTACCAAGGACAGGACAAAGCAGTTGGAATTCGGGCAATATGTTGATTTTCTTATTCCAGGTGAAGGGGAGGATGCCTTGCTCAATCTTTGCATGGTTCAAGATGAGAAAGAGCTGGCCCGGGTACCTAATCTTATATATATGAGAGATCAGGAGGTCAGAACAAATCCGCCCCATATTATTTATGACCTTGACCGGATACCTGAGCCCGATTTCAGTGACTTTCCACTGGATAGGTATATAGGACCTGAGGTGGTCCTTCCTTTTTTGAGTTCCAGGGGATGCCCCTGGGGAAGATGTACATTCTGTACACATCATCATTCTTACTTACTCTATCGAGAGCTTGATATCAACGAATGCCTGAAGCAGATAAGAGGCCTAAAAGGACATTATGGGGTATCGTTTCTTAATTTTTATGATGAGATGATCCCACCGGACCGTTTCATGGAACTGGCACAGGCATTGATTAATGAAGGAATAGAAATTTCCTATGCAGCATATGCCAAACCCGTAAAAGAATTCGATGCCGGTTTGCTCAAACTGATTCACCGCTCCGGGGGGCGTGTGATCATGTGGGGCGTGGAATCAGCCAGCCAGCGGGTTCTGAATCGCATGAGAAAAGGGACAAAGACCAAAGAGGCGGAAAAGGTCCTTCAGGATGCCACCCATGCAGGTATAATGAATCTGATATTCATAATGTTTGGTTTTCCTACCGAGACAGAGGCAGAATTTTTTGAGACCTTGAATTTTCTCGATAAAAACAAAGACTACATACACGCACTGTCTAAGGGTAAATTTGTTTTATCAGAAGGTTCGCCTGTCCGGCGAAATCCTGATAAATTCGCGATTACCCGAATCCGTGAGGCAGCGGGATCAAGAGTCTATAACAGGGTCCTTGATTATCATGTATCAAAAGGACTTGGCCCCCAAGAGGTGTCGGCGCTATATGAAAAGAACATTGAACATTTGGAATCAATCGGCTTTTCACCCCGTTTCGGGGCGTATCGGGAGCACTTTCTGGTATATGCCGCCTCAAGAGATACAGGTAGCGAGACCGGAACCCGGTGCATATGAATAGGGGGCTATATTCACATACAAAGCTCTATAGTTGACGGATCACAAGGATTTTAGAGGTCTGTACTTATTTTTACGGTAGTTATTTCAATTTTATTTCTTGATTACTACAGATTCTATAGCCTCTGCCCTTACCCAGCCTCTCTTTTTATCCGGCAGGCTGATCAGAGACCATCCGTCTTCCGACCTTTCACGATGCACAATGGTGCCTGCATGAAGATTAAAAAGTACTGTGTCGTTTATATCGGGACCAGCAAGGATCTTTACTTCTTGTTTGAGTATTACGGCACGGTTATCTGTGTTTAACTGATAGTATTTCAGTCCGAAAGACGTGCCCGCGATAATCCATAAAATCAGGGAGACAATAGAGGCATAGTAGGTAAACTCAAACTTGAAAAAAAGCCTTATCAAAAGGACTGTCCAGAACAGGAGGTTTAGGAAGGCGAAAATTTTTAACAGCTTATCAAGACTCAGGTCCTTAAGCCAAAAAAAAGTCATGCTGACGAGGTTTGGTGATTCGGAAACCGCATCCAGTGTCTTATCTCTGGCATAGTTGATATTAAAATTCAGATCTGCATCTCCCGGCATCAGAAGACGGGCGCGTTCATAGTTCAGAATGGCGCGGCCGAGCTGGTCCAAACGAAAGTAGGCATTTCCGAGGTTGTAATAAAGTGTTCCATACTTGTGGCCGGACCGGAGCAACTGTTCATATCCGTCTATTGCTTCTTGGAAGCGGCCTTGCTTGTATGCCTGATTTGAACTAAAGAATAGTTCCTCTGATTCGCCGGATTGAAAGGCTGTTATGTCAGGCCCGAGAAAACAGGCGATGAAATAAATGAGTATACTCAGACATATAAATCTTTTCACTGGATTTCCTTTTCAACTTGCCTGACCAATTGAGAGATGTCTTTTCCAAGCGGGCAGGCATTATGTCCCTTACCCGTATAAATAGCATCTTCAAGTCTTGTTAAAATATTGTGTATCTTTTGCGCGGTATTATGGCTGACCCCCCTTGATTTTAGGATTTCAGCCGCCTCTACCGAGGTCATGGAACCAAGGGAGAGGCCGAATCGTTCGTTTAAATAATTCCTGAAATATAAAGCCAAATCGCTCGAGCTGGGTTTATCCTGCCGGCATCTCTTGATACATTTCTTGGCTGCCTTTTTGGCTTTTAACGTGTTATTAAATGTATCGGATCTTTTACCGAGCTTCAGACCAAGGAAGGCTATTACATAGATAAAAAAAGGCCCAATGAAGATAAACCAGAAAACAATGCATCCAGGGCGTATAAACGACCCCTTCCCCAGGTCTTTTATGGAGGTATGGATTGGCAGGATGTCATGGCCCAGCTCTTTAATTGCTTTTTTTGCAGGGCCTTCAGTCTTTTGTCCGTTTGAATGGTCCGTGGAGACCTGC
>DQXT01000057.1 GCA_011042225.1 Deltaproteobacteria bacterium
CTGCATATATAGGCCGTGTCCGTGAGCTCGCACGGGGAGTTGCCGAGAGATACACAGCTCTTGAAGAGGGAGGTGGCAAGGCGTGAACACCAGGAATCTTCTTTTGGAAATCGGAACTGAAGAAATCCCCGTGGCCTTTATCCCGGATGCCTTGGACAATCTAGGCTTACTGGCCAGAGAAAAACTGGATCGTGAGCATTTGACATATGAAGATGTCTTGACCTTGGGGACTCCCAGGCGTTTGGTCCTTTTCGTCAGGGATCTGCAGGACCGGCAACCTGATAGAGAAGAGGTTATTACAGGGCCACCTGCAAAACTCGCCTTTTCATCTGACGGAAAGCCTACAAAAGCTGGAGAGGGTTTTGCCCGTAATCATGGTGTCAGGGTCGAAGATCTGCATGTGGAAGACAGCGAAAAGGGGCTTTATATAGTGTTACACAGGATAGTCCACGGCAGAGATACGGGTGAGCTTTTAAGTGAAATTCTTCCCATGGTCATAACTGCAATTCCATTTTCAAAGACCATGCGTTGGGGTACTGAGAACCTGCGTTTTGCAAGGCCTATTCGCTGGCTCGTTGCGCTTTATGGAAAAGATATAGTTCCTTTCAGTCTTGCCGGGGTGAAGACCGGTTTTGAAAGCCGTGGACACCGTTTCATGGCCCCAGGGCCCATCCGGATATCATCAGATTTAGAGAGCTATATAAAGGCACTTGAAAGGGCCTTTGTGCTGGTTGATCCATCCGCAAGGAGAAACAGGCTTCTTCAAGAGTCTCAGAATGCCGCGGCATTCGTTAGAGGCAATGTCCTTTCCGACAATGAACTAGTGGATATTAATACATATCTTACCGAATTTCCGTCTGCGGTGTGCGGCTCTTTTGATAAACGCTTTTTGGCTCTTCCGCGCGACGTGTTAATAACCTGTATGAGAGAACACCAGAAATATTTTGCCGTTGTGGATGACAAGGGCGATCTTATGCCGCATTTTGTGGCTGTTAACAATACGCGTTCGCCAAGGCCGGAACTTATATGCAAGGGCCATGAAAGGGTGATAAGGGCAAGGCTCAGTGATGCGGATTTTTTCTTTAAAGAGGATCTGAAGCGACCACTTGAGGAGTTTATTCCCGGTCTTTCAGGCATGATTTTCCATCAACGTATTGGAACAGTGCTTGACAAAATTCATAGGGTAAAGGCCCTTGCTCGTTATTTGGCCGAGCAGTTGGCCAAAGACAATATTTCAGTGATTGAGAGGGCAGCCTGGCTTTGCAAGGCGGATCTTTTGACAGAAATGGTAGGTGAGTTCCCAAGTCTCCAGGGCATAATCGGAAGAGAATACGCCCTTCTCTCTGGTGAAAGCCGTGAGGTGGCGGATGCCATAGAAGAACACTATATGCCCGTACGTTCAGACGGAAAACTTCCAGGTAGTTTATCAGGGGCACTGCTCAGTATTGCGGATAAGATGGATACTATCTGCGGGACGATCGCTATTGGACTCAAACCTTCCGGTACTGCTGATCCTTATGGCCTGAGAAGGCTGGCACTCGGGGTCCTTCATATAATAGAAGAAAGATCCCTTTCTTTTTCCTTGAAGGCACTTATTGCAGAGGCATCGCACCGGCTTGAGAACCAGTTTTCAGATATATCAAAAGGGCTTACCGGTGACGTAATTACCTTTTTAAAAAGGCGTTTTTTTTATGATTTTACCGCCAGAGGAATAGATCATGACTTAGTAGAGGCAGCCACTAGGGTGGAATTTGATGATGTACAGGACTGTGTTCTGAGGCTGAAAGCCTTGGCCTCGGTTCGTTCGATGCCTGAATTTGAGCCTCTAAGTATTGCCTTTAAGCGGGTAATGAACATATTAAAGGGCTTTGAGGGTGGAACAGTGAATCCGTCGTTGCTTGAAGAAATGGAGGAAAAGGCCCTTTACGAGGTGTATATATCTGTAGAAAAAAAGGTTGGAGTTTTTTTTCAAGGCAGGGAATATGAGCAGGCCCTTGTTACCCTGCTGTCTCTCAAACCTCAAGTGGACAGTTTTTTCGACCATGTGATGGTTATGACTGACAATTTAGATGTAAGGGCCAACCGATTGGCGCTCCTCTGGAGCATAGCCTGTCTTTTTTCCAGAATCGGTGACCTTTCAGCCATAAATATAACAGGTTAGAAAGGTTGCGGGGTTTTGCATGGAAGTAGGAGGGGTCTTGGATATCCTGTCCCTTTAAACTGATCAAGGATAGTCATATCTGGTTACTGATGATCAAAAATTTACTTCCTGTTCGCCGCTGATAAATTGTTCTATCATTTGAAATGCCTCACTGTCAGTGAATTGGCGAGGAGGATGTTTACAGAAATAGGCCGCCGGTGCTGAAAGAACTCCGCCCTGACCTCTGCTTAAAGCCAATTTTGTGCAACGTATGGCATCGATAGCCACACCGGCCGAGTTGGGAGAATCCTCCACTGAAAGACGAAGCTCCAGATTCATGGGGACATCACCAAAGAGTTTACCTTCCATACGAATGAAACAGATCTTGTTGTCTTTCTGCCATGCCACATAATCACTTGGGCCAACATGTATGTTTTCATCATTTAGACGCTTGGCGGCCATTGCCTGGACAGCCTCTGTCTTGGATAATTTTTTGGAGATCAAGCGCTTGCGGCTGAGCATATTAAGAAAGTCAGTATTGCCCCCGGTATTGAGCTGGTATGTCCGTTCCAGTTTGACGCCTCGCTTTTTAAAAAGATCAGTAAGAATTCGGTGGACTATGGTGGCACCCATCTGGGATTTGATGTCGTCACCGATGACAGGAATGTTTTTTTCCTCGAAACGTTTAGCCCATCCCTGATCACTGGCTATAAAAACCGGGATGTTATTGATGAAAGCAATCCCTGCATCCAGCGCACATTCAGCATAAAACTTTGTAGCCTCTTCCGAGCCTACAGGAAGATAATTTAGGAGGATTTCAGCGCCGGACTGTTTGATTACCTCGACCACTTCTTCTTTGGTTACTTCAGGTTCCTTGGCCAGGACAAAAGTGAATTTGTCGTCATAATTCTTCATGTGGCTTGCGACACCGTCCAGAATCCTACCCATGCGGATGGTAACGCCTGATAGGGGTAGATTCGGATAGATAGGCTTTGTACAGTTAGGTTCGGCGAAGACTGCTTCATGCACATCCTTTCCCACCTTGCGTTTGTCAACATCGTATGCCGCAACGACTTCTATATCCCCGGGCTTATATCCATCAATTTCCCAATGCATCAGACCGATAACATCTTTTGCGTCCTTGCCACGATAATAGTGAATTCCCTGAATCAGGGAACTAGCGCAGTTACCAATTCCAACAATCACTATTTTGATCACAGCTCAGTCATCTCCTTAATGTTAATTGAAAGTGCAAGAGTGACGATTTGTATTTATTTTTACTTATTCCAAATCGCCCTAAATTTAATACCACCTTTCGGACGTAAATAAAAGTGTTGGTTAACATTAGAGCCAATTTTTTTATGAGATAATATCTTCAGGCCGATTTGATTCAAAATATCTAAGTTGTGATGCGCTTTTTCAGCACGGTCAATTTTATGTAATTAAATGGTCTGAAGCGAAATTTTAACTTTAAGGTAGCTTATAATTTCAGTTCTCTATAGGTACTTCAAATTTTGTAAATATGCTTGCAAAGGTATTGGAGCATGTTTATACTTAAATCAAATACATGATTATTTAAAGAGGCCTTCTTACTTGGTGCTTTTAGTGTGAGAGTTTTCAAAAGGTAAGCCGACAGCCATATTGGGAAGTAATTGTTTTTTCTTCGAGTATTTTATGTTTCAGTTATGAATATTGATTGCTCCTGTAAAGATATTTTATGTGCTGCTGGTGGATAACAATCTTGATATTTTACTGATATAAAAGGGATCACATGCCTTCTATGATAATAAGTTCGCTTGCATTTTCCGCCATAGCCGTTGCCTTTATATTTCTGGTAATTTATATCGTTCGGTTGTCAAAAAGTGTCCAGAATATAATGGAGAGCTTGGACGAAGTTGTGGTTTCTAAACTGGCGGAACTGGAAGATGCGGCACAGGAAACCCTCGGCGGGATAAATCAGCGTATGGGTCTGATAGAGGCTCAGCTGATACCTCTCATTGAAGAGCTCAGAAATACTGCCAAGGCATATCAGGACCTCAGTAGGACTCTGGAGAAGGATCTTCCCCCGATCTTAGATAATGTTCATCAAATTACCCGAGAAATCAATGAGTTGACTGGTGATATTAATGTCAAGATTCATCAGACACAGGATTTCTTTGAAGCTGCGCGTGAGGCAGGTGAGACAATCCGGGTTGCGACAGATATGAGCAGGTCGGGGCTTACAGGGTTGGCTGTACAGGTAGCAAGTATGACTGCAGGCATCAAGAGGTCTTTGGAGTTTCTTTCTGAAAACCTTAGATTTAAAGGAGGTAGCAAGAAATGAGCAATAGTGAAGGTCGCTATTCGGCAGGTTGTGTGGCCATAGCATTTTTGTTGGGAGGTGCAGTGGGAGCTGGCTTGGCCACGCTATTAACTCCCAAAACAGGTTCTGAAGTAAGAAATCGGATAAGGGAGCAAGCCTATGCGGCCCGTGGTGAGGCCTATAAGGTGGCGGATGATGTTCGTTACAAAGCCAGTGAGCTTCTTGATAAGAGTCGGGGAGTGATTGAACAGAAGAGGGCCGTTTTGGAATCTGCTTATGAAGCAGGTAAGGAAGCAATGGCGCGCGAGAAAGAACGCCTTGTTGCCCGCATGAAGTCTGAGAGGGCTGAAGAAGACAAAGCTTCAGAGAAAGAAGAGGCTTAAGACTTATACCTAAATTGGGCGATTAGCTGTTAGCCATTAGCGTTTAGCTTTGAAAAATGGTTGTAATAGCAAAACATCCTATAATCATTAAGCTAATAGCTAACCGCTAAAGGCTAATCGCTCTTCTCTATATCCCGACACCCTTTGCCCATCCAAGCTTTTCTCTTAAAATGGTGAAATAATTTCTGAGTGGGGATTTTACGAGTTTGAGGTGTCCTTGGGCCTTTTGCACCTCTACACAGTCTCCTTCATTGAGTTCATATCCTGCTTGTCCGTCTATTACCAAGCTGATCTTTTCTTTGGCATTTCTGATCTGTATCTCTACTTTCATACGACCCGGGAGTATGAGAGGACGTGCATTGAGGGCAAAGGGACAAATCGGGGTCAATATAAGCGCCTCGATACAAGGGTGCAGGATAGGGCCGCCGGCAGAGAGGTTATAGGCTGTAGATCCTGTTGCACTGGATATGATAAGACCATCTCCTCGGTATGTGGTAAGGAACGAGCCCCCGGCCCACGCAGGAAGTGTTATAATTGTACTTAGGGGGCCTTTGCTTATGACTGCTTCATTAAGTGCATAATAGGTCGAGTTCGTACTGCCAGATACTTTTACAGTAACCGAGAGTATTGTCCGTTTATCCAGCTCGAAGGTTCCTGATACCAGAGAATCCAGTGCCTGCTCCATCTCGTTTATATGGATCTCGGTAAGAAATCCCAGTCCCCCCAGGTTTATGCCGAGCAGGGGAATTCCGAGCTGATAGGCCTTTCCGGCCACATGTAACAGGGTGCCGTCTCCTCCCAGCACTACTACAGCCTCGGTTTGAGGGTTTACCTGTCCTTCAGTGACAGATACCCCGTACCCATTGAAAAGCTTTTTCATGGCCTTTCTTATGCTATTTGGGATTTCGGTCTCGTGCCTGATAATAAGGCTGATATGTTTGAGCATAAAGTCTGTTTATGGGCCCACTCTTACAAGCACATATTCTTCTGAATTCATAAATTTGTTAGCAACATTAAGTACTTGATCTGCAGTTACTTCCTCTATTTTTCGAACGTACTCTGATGCGTAATCATATCCAAGTCCATAGAGTTCATTTAAGGCCATATCCAAGGCCTGTGCTCTATTGGTTTGAAGGCCTATTTCATGGGTTCCTATAAGCCACCTTTTGGCCCTTTCCAACTCTTCGTCAGTTATAGGCTCCTTTGTTATCCGGTATATCTCCTGCCACAGACCCTTTAGCGCTCGGTCTTTTTTCTCCGGCGCGCACGCAATATAGAAGGCAAAGGATCCGTAGTCCAGGCCAAGTCCCAGGAATGAGGTCACGGAATAAGCCAGGCTCTTTTTGTCCCTGAGATCAATGAACAGGCGACCCCCTTGGCCTGAAAGTACTGCATTCATGGTTTCAAGGGCATAACGTTCAGTGCTGTTAAAGGTGGCTCCCGGGAAACCAAGCACCGTGTGTACCTGCCGTTTTTTCTTTTTTAGGTTTAGAATTCTGGGTGAGATCAGGGGATCAGGTTCAGACGGTGTGGGAAGTGATATCTCTGATTCAATTGACCAGGCACCGAGCATTTTCTCAATGCTGGAGATGATTTCTTCGGCGCTGATATCTCCAACTACGGAGAGAACCCCCCTATCGGGCATCACAAAACAACGATAGGTCTCAAGCAAATTTTTTGAATTAATAGTTTTAATGACAGAGGCCCTACCTAAGGGGTTCATGCTATATGGATGGGGCGCGAAAAGCAGACGGCGGAATTCTCTTACTGCAACCGCGGGCAGATAATCATCCTGACTTTTGAGTTCCGCCAGTATCAATGGACGGAGCTTTTTTATTTCTTCAGCCGGGAAGCTGGGGGCAAGTAGAATTTCAGTGAAAAGCGCAAGGCCCTTATCCAGGTTTTGGCTCAAAAAACGGCCTTTAAGCCCGATTGTATTTTGACCGGAGAAGCCGCTGATGCTACTGCCCATCCCTTCGACTAGTTCCGCAATATCCTGAGCGCTATGGGCTTTGGTTCCTTTTGTCCATGCCTTTGCAAGGAAGTTAAAGAGACCATTGGTTTTTTCATTTTCGTATCTTACTCCTCCGGGTAACACCATAGTTAAAGCGACAGTAGGTACTTCAGGGGCCTCCTGGACAAGGACCGTAAGGCCGTTGGAAAGGCTAAACCTCTTGACATTGCGGACATGAGCGCCTCTATCGGACATTACTATACCCTTGGCCAGTAGTTCCGCCTCCTGCGCCATTACTTCCAGTTCTTGACTCGTAAACTCGGGCATGCTGTATTCCGGCATTACCATGACTATACTTATATTTTCCGGTCTGAAGATATCCGCGGCAACCTGCTGGACATCATGGACATTTATCTCCCTGACCTTTTGTAGATAGAGTCTTTCTGCATGAGGATTTTTTGAAATGGTTTCAAAGATACCGATCTTCCTTGCTTCTCCTTCCATTGTTTCCTGGCTATAGATAAAGTCTGTCTCGACCTGGACTTTTGCGCGCTCCAGTTCTTCCTCAGATATTATTTCATTCTCAAGACGAAAGACCTCATGGAAGATCTGTGGTAGTGCTTCCCGGACCTTCTCCGGATCCAAAGAAGCGGTAATTCCGAAAAATCCAGGTCCTGCCGGTGTGAATGCTGACGCATCAATGTTATGGACCAGTTGTTGTCGATTTCGTAGAGAAGAGGTAAGGCGTGAGCTTTCCCCTTTTCCGAGTATGGCGGCCAGAACATCCAGGGCGGGTACATCAGGGTCATTGAAGTCGGGTAATCCTGAAAATGCTACAGTCAAGTGGCCTTCCTGAATTTCCATTGCCTCCATAGCGATCCTGGGGACGGCCTGCCGCGGTTCTGATGGATAGGTGAATTCTTGAGGCCCTTTTTTTGCTACTGATCCGAAGGTGTCCTGGATAGCTGCCAGTGCCTGAGATAGCTCAACGTCTCCAACTACAACAACTGTAATTTGCGGGGGGCGGTACCTCCTTTCCATATAGGCCATGATATCCTGACGTGTAAAAGATTTTACCGTTTCAGGGTAGCCGATTACAGGGTGCCTGTACGGATGCACTTTATATACCGTCTCCATTAATAAGCTGGAAAGTCTTGTCTTTGGTCTGTCATTTCTCATCCTTATTTCTTCAAGCACGACTTCTTTCTCTCGCTCTAATTCATCAGGATCAAATGACGAGTGAAATACTGCATCTGAAAGTACATCTATGGAATTGCTCAGGAACTGTTTGGGGACTACGCAGTGATAGACTGTATAATCAAGTGAAGTATAAGCATTAATAGAACCCCCGACAGATTCTATTTCTTTTGCTATTTCTCCAGGCCCCCGTTTCCCAGTGCCCTTGAAGATCATATGTTCGATCAAGTGGGTAATGCCTTTCTCCGCCTCTGTTTCGTAAATACTGCCTGCTTGAACCCAGATCTGTACGGCCACAACCGGCGCCCGGTGATTTTCTTTCACAATGGCGGTAATTCCATTAGAGAGCTTGACCTTGTTCAGTCCGGGAATAAGTTCCATTGCGCAAGAGCCGGCGGACATGACGAGCTGCATTGAAAAGATGATCAGTAGGCACAGAGTAATAGTTTTACTAGTTAAGAGCATGTATTATTCTCCCTGGGGTAGATTTGTATTTCAATATTTAAATCAACAAGATAGTTTGGACCTTGAATATGAATGGGTATTCAATGAAAGCTTGACACTGTAAACGAATTTTGGTACACACAAACTCGATGAATATTAGCTTTTTACTTTTAGGATGTGTATGATCTCTTTTATCGTCCTTTTTCTTTGATGCAAGTATTTTTATTATAAAATATATCTTACAAAAAATTTAGTGAAGTTACCAATAGTTTTTCAGCCGAATACGTTCGATTGGAAACGTTTAAGAGCTTGGTGATTAGAATACCTCAGTGCGGTGTGTGTGAGGTGATGTCTAAAAAAATCTTTACAAATTATATAAAAATAAAAGAGGAGGAATTATGAGCAAAATCGCCCCAGACGGTCTAACAGTGGCCCATACATTGGATTGCAAAGGACTTAGCTGCCCAATGCCCATTCTGAAGACAAAAAAGGAGATCGGCAAGGTTAAATCAGGTGAGATCCTTGAGGTACTCGGTACTGATCCGGGCACCCGTAATGATATCCCCGGATGGTGTGAGCGTGCCGGTCATGAGTACCTTGGTGAGAAGGAAGACGCCGGTTTTTTACATTTTTACATAAAGAAGGGTTAATACTAATTAGCCTCTCGGCCGGGCCATTTAAATAATTGAGGGTCTTTATGCATTCTTTCAATTGTTTATAGCTGGCCTACAAATATAAAATGGAGGATAATGCAGATGTCTGCTGATCCGAACACACTCGGAATTTTTGTGACTTCGCCGCAGCATATGAGGCATGTTTTGGGTGCTGCAAAGGCTGCTGTGCGGGCAGGGATGAAGGTCATGGCCTTCTTTACCTTCAAATCTGTTCATCTGGCTAAAACCCCTGAATTCGTTAAGCTTGCCAATCTTTGCGATGTTAAGGACTTTGCCATATGTGCTGCAAGTTATCAATGTGAAGGTTATGACGTTCAGGACGTGCCAAAGGGCTTGACAGGCAAGCAGATGGCGACCCAGGGCTTTCACGGCCTTTTATTGGAAGAGTGCGGCAAATACCTGGTATTGTAGATCGCAGTACTGTAGATTAAGGAGATACTGATTATGTCATTCACAATGTATTTTCTGTTGCCCAACCGTTCGTATGCCGGAGACGGTACACGCTCCACACTGGGACAGTCGGTCGAAAACCATTTTGCGTTCGCTGTGTACATGTATGGGGAATACCCGCCCTTCAATGAGTACAATATAGGCAATATTGAATGGATTCGGGATATGGAGGGTGATGTATTTAATATGGGTGGTGATCCACCTGATGTAGAAGACTTGGAGTTGACACCCATCACCTTGGAGGA
>DQXT01000003.1 GCA_011042225.1 Deltaproteobacteria bacterium
CCTCCCCTCTCTCCGCTAAAATACGAGTTATCGCTGCAGTAAGAGTGGTCTTACCATGATCAATATGACCAATTGTACCTACATTGACGTGCGGCTTAGTACGCTCAAATTTTTGCTTGCTCACGCTAATCCTCCACTAAATTACCAGGCGCTGGTTACATTAAAATTATTTATATCTACTATTTTGTGATAAGAGCCGGCAACAACTCTCGGCAAAATTCAATGCCTGCGGTTACCATCTATAGTGTGCAAATGCCTTATTGGCCTCGGCCATACGGTGGGTATCCTCCTTCTTTTTAAAGGCCATTCCCCTCTTATTGTAGGCATCCAACAACTCTCCGGCCAGTCGCTGGGCCATGGATTTTTCTCCCCTCTTTTTAGAAAAACCCACAAGCCATCTTATGGCCAGTGCCTGCCTGCGATCCGTTCGAACCTCAACCGGTACCTGATAAGTTGCACCGCCGACCCTTCTGGACCGTACTTCCAACACAGGTTTTATATTCTCCATTGCCTGTTCGAAGACCTTGACAGGTTCTTCATGAGAACGCCTTTCCACGATCTCCATGGCATCATAGAAAATTCTTCGGGAAACACTCTTTTTGCCCTCACGCATCAACCCGTTAATAAACTTGGATATTAGAGTATTTTTATACTTTGGGTCTGGTGCTATGATCCGTTTAGGGACTTCTCTTCTCCTTGGCATAATCTTAATTACCTGTGTCTTATATTTGATTTCCGCTGAAAATACCCTGTTCCCTGCGTTATTTCAATTTCTTTATAGTTATGACTCACTTTACAAAAAAACTTTATTTTTCAAACCTCCCACACTTTACACATGGAAATTGTGATCAGAACGGGTTTCCATAAGTAAACCCTGTAATTCAAGATGTCGGCTAAATTATTTAGGCCTCTTTGTCCCGTATTTTGATCTTGCCTTTCGTCTATCTTGAACCCCAAGGGCATCCAGTGTGCCTCTAATAATATGATATCGAACACCGGGAAGGTCTTTGACACGACCCCCACGAATCAATACGACCGAGTGTTCCTGCAGGTTATGGCCGATACCGGGAATATAGGACGTAACCTCCATACCGTTAGTCAGACGTACACGGGCCACCTTTCGAAGGGCGGAGTTAGGCTTCTTTGGCGTCGTAGTATAGACACGCGTGCATACTCCACGGCGCTGCGGACAGGAGTCCAAGGCAGGCGCCTTGTTCTTCTTCTGGATCTTCTTGCGCCCCTTTCTGACCAGCTGATTGATAGTCGGCATCCGTATGCTCCTCCAGAATGTTACTTCTAAAAATTGATCTTTATAAAAAATAAAAGAGGCTTACTCATCTTTCCAACTAAAGAGGGAAAGTGAGTCGCCTCAAAAAGAAAGCCCTTCTTAATACTGAGTTAGTCAAAACTTGTCAAGGCCCATTACCATTTTCTTCTGGATAATTCATTAAAATATGTTTGCAACAGTCTCAATGTTTAGACACCTTTGAATTAGAGCAATCAAACAAATATTGATATATAATTCTTTACGCATAATCCGATATTATCGGATAAGTATTAAGTAATCGGGCAAGGCCTTTCAAGGTGGGCATTAGAGCTGATTCTTCATGGGGTTCAAGTGTCAGAATAGGGGTTTTGCCATGGCCATAAAGCCATGAAAAAAGGCTATCAAAATCAAGAACTCCTTCTCCAATGGCAAGGTGATCGTCATGTACTCCCATGTTATCATGAAGATGGATCTGACCCAGCCGATCTCCCAAAGCCTTCAGCCATTTATCCAGACTGGTTTTTGAAAACACATTCTGGTGACCAACGTCCAGGCAAAATCCAAGAAGCGGTGATTTGACTTTCCGGAATATATCCTTATGTATCTCTGAGTCCAGCTCATATACATTTTCGAGCATTACGGGTATGTTTAATTTAGACGCGCATTCTAAGAGAGTAATCAAGGATTCCACGGCATTCTTCATCCAAATATCTACTGAATTAAAATAGTGCTTATAGTCAAAACCGGTATGACACACTACAGACTTGGCCTCAAATAGAGATGCAAGATCCAGTGCCCTTCTTATTCTCTCTACAGTGATCCTGCGGACTTTTGGATCTATCGCGCCTAAAGAAAGGTCTGAATATGGTGCATGTACAGTACAAATCAGGCCCTCTTTTTTAAGAATTCTTGCTACTTTCTTAAATTTGGACCGCTGAAACTGGTCCAGGATCTCACCGTTTAATCCTATCTCAGGGTTAATGCGCCCTTTCAGTAGGCATGGAAGGTGTTTATTTACAAGTAGATCAAAAGGGCAGCATACAAAGACCTGTTGTTTGATCCTTTCAATATCCATTATTATTCAGCTTCCCGACAAGCTCACAGACATCCTCATAGCATGCGTCTTCATCAAAACCGGGGCAGTCGGCCCTTATGGCATCCCATGCCTTTTGATCTTTCAGAATGCTGGGATGAAGAGGCCATCTTCTGCACTGAAAGGGTTTGACCTCATGTATATTGCAGAATCCATCATCGCCGTAAAAGATACAATGGCCATCAACAATTTTCATTTCTACCCTGTTACCCTTTTTCAGACAAAACCTCTGAAGAAACTCAGCCAAATCAAGGTCCAAAAAGATAGCTATAGCCTTCTGTTCCGCCTGGGAAAGGGAGACAGTGCTACCTCCATGGCAACAGTGGCCACAAAGTTTACAGGAAAAAACTTCTTTATTATTAATAAATTTCATAGAATCAACAGGTCCGTGATTTGCTTAAAAAGCAGTATCTTATATAAGTTACATCGCGTATTGTATGGGATCTGTTACCCCTGCTGCATCAAACCCCTTAATTCGCAAAAGGCAGGAATCACATTTTCCACATGCCAAATTTTGGTTCTGATAACATGACCAGGTAAGGTGCAGGGGGGCTTTCAGGGCCAGGCCCTCTTTTACCACCATTCCCTTATCGTAATCGATTAATGGAGTAATAATTTCAATATTCGTTTGAGGCCGGGTCCCCTCTTTTATGAGCAACTTGTAAGCATCGAAGTAGGACTTCCTGCAGTCGGGATAACCGGAACCGTCCGCTTCTATAGCCCCTATATATATATATCCGGCTCCGAGCACCTCTGCCCAGGAGACTGCTATGGCCAGCATATGGGTGTTCCTGAAAGGGACATATGTTGCCGGCACCCCTGATTTCCCCAGAGACCCTTCCGGTACGGGTATTATTGGATCTGTAAGGGCGGAACCACCTATAGACTTAAGATAGGAAATGTCGACTTTCAGACGGTGGCTGACTGCATAGTGATCTGCTATGGCATCAAAGGCCACAAGTTCTCGTTCTTCAGTAAGCTGTCCGTAGTTTACATGAAGAAAGGCCAGACGACAACTTTGTGCAGCAATAGCAGAAGCAACACAGCTATCAAGACCTCCGCTTACAAGACATACACTAAGGGGAAAAGATCGATTAGAATTCACTTATCAACAGTTCAAACCTTTCTGCGACACTTGATCATGAATCTATGACATTTAATAGCATTCTAATTCTAAATAAATGATTTCACAAGTTAGGTGCCACACATTAACAGACAGCGGGTTAGAGTCCTCCGTAAACTTATTGTCGGCTTATACCCATTGAACTTTATAAGTTGTCCTGTTATAAGACATTATTCGTTTTTTTAGGAGGGGTATTGGGTAATGGAAAAAGTGGCGTGTGAGGTAACTAAGGAACAAACTTTAACTGCCGCCTCTGATAAAGAGGCAGCAAATTCTCAAAAAGATTCATATGTTTTAGAGGAAAATGCACCGTCGGAGGAAGCCGGCGAGATGGATCAGTTTGAAGACCTTTTTGAGCAGAGCCTTCGTACCTTTCAGGAAGGAGAAATCCTCGAAGGTACCATTGTCCGCATCGATAAAGAAGCTATTATGGTCGACGTTGGATATAAATCGGAAGGCCTTATACCAATTCGGGAATTCTGTGACGAAGCAGGTGAGATAACAGTCTCCCCGGGAGAGACGGTAGAGGTACTGCTTGAGCGCTGGGATCCTGACGAGGGGATGTTAAGGCTCTCACATTCCAAGGCCCTTCGCCGTCAGGTATGGGAAGAAATAACAAAGGCATTTGAATCGGAAACTCCCATAAAGGCTACCGTGTCATCCAGGGTAAAGGGTGGCTTGTCCGTTCGAATAGGCGACCGTAAAGGCGGAGTAATGGCCTTCTTACCCTTTTCTCAAATAGACCTCATGCCTGTCCGTGATCCGGAGGCCCTTTCAAATCAGACCATAGAATGTGCTATCCTGAAGTGTAATATACGTAGAGAGAATGTCGTGGTTTCCAGGAGGTTTCTCTTGGAGAAAGAGATGGCGGAAAAAAGGGTTAATACCTTGGCTTCTCTTGAGGCAGGTCAGGTCAGGGAGGGGGATGTCAAAAATATCACTGATTACGGGGTATTTGTTGATCTTGGAGGGATCGACGGACTTCTCCATATCACGGACATGTCATGGGGACGCGTAGAACATCCTTCCAGGCTCTTTAATGTGGGTGACACAATTAAAGTAAAGGTCCTTACATTTGATCGGGAAAGTGAAAAGGTCTCCCTGGGCATGAAGCAGCTTACCGAGGATCCCTGGTTGCGAGTGGAAGAAAAGTACCCTATGGGAGAGAAAGTGACAGGCAAGGTTGTAAGCCTCACTGATTATGGTGTCTTTATGGAGCTCGAGGAAGGCGTAGAGGGCCTGATCCATGTGTCTGAGATGTCGTGGACAAAGCGTATACGTCATCCCTCCCAGATGGTTAATGTAGGAGACATTGTCGAAGCGATTGTGCTTAAAGTGGACTCCAAGGCTCAGAGGATATCTCTGGGGCTGAAGCAGATAGAACCCAACCCATGGGACTTGGTTCAAAATCGCTATCCAATCGGTACGGTAATTGAGGGAACAGTCAAAAATATCACCGAGTTTGGCCTGTTCATAGGCATTGAAGAAGGTATAGACGGACTTGTTCATATCTCAGACCTCTCCTGGAGTAAGAGGATAAAACATCCAAATGAAATTTATAAAAGAGGGGAAACCATACAGGCGGCAGTACTCAATATCGATAAGGAAAAGGAGCGTTTTTCCTTAGGCGTTAAACAGCTTCATCCGGATCCATGGGAGTCGGTTCCGGAGAGATATCCTGTCGACAGTCAAGTCGCAGGCAAGGTAACGAATGTAACGGATTTTGGTGTATTTGTTGAACTTGAAGAGGGGGTGGAAGGCCTGATTCACATTTCTGAGTTGGGACCGGGTAAGATCAAGACCCCGGTTGGCATGTTTCAGGTAGGAGATGAAATAAGCGCCAAGGTTATCCATGTAGCCCCCCTGGAAAGACGTATCGGTCTCTCTGTTAAGCGTATATCTGAAAATGAGGAACGTTCACAGTTTGATAAATACAGCGGCATTGACAAGTCCGCCGCCAATACTCTGGGAAGCCTGCTTCAGGAAGAATTAGTACAGCACAGTCGTGTACACTCTGAAGAAGACGACAAAGACCAGAAGGAATAAGCCGGGCCCATGCAAGAGTTGCGGACGCGCAAAGAACGCCGATATGCCCATCCGTTATTGGTGGCCCTCGCCACCGTCGGGGGGTTTACCATACTCATCACACTGGCCTTTTTTCTGTTAATAATATGGACAACAAAGGGCGTGGTTACCCGTCCTTCCCTCTACCACGGAGAAAAGATCGGGGTGGTGGATATCAAGGGCCTTATAACCGAACCGGAGGCAAACTTAAATGCACTTCGGAATTTTCGTTATAATAAGGAAATCAAGGCGGTAGTAATTCGCATAGACAGCCCTGGTGGTGCAGTGGGGGCATCTCAGGAACTATATGAAGAGATCTCCAGACTGAACCGGGAAAAGCCTGTAGTTGCGTCTCTGGGCACAGTAGCGGCATCAGGCGGATATTATGCGTCTCTGGGCGCCAGACATATTGTGGCCAATCCAGGTACGGTGACGGCAAGTATCGGGGTTATTGTAAAGGTACCCAATATAGAAAGTCTGCTGAAAAAACTCGGGATCAAGACAACCGTGGTAAAGAGCGGGGTCTTCAAGGATCTGGGGTCTATCACTCGAGATATGACGGAAGATGAACGGGCCCTGCTACAGGAAATAATGCAGGACATACAGAACCAATTCGTAACGGCAGTATCCAGAAGTCGAAATATCCCTGAAGAGCAAGTTACAACCATCGCCGACGGTCGTATTATGACTGGCCGGCAGGCCCTGGATGTAAAATTGGTAGACCAACTGGGCAATTTCAGTGTAGCTGTGGACAAGGCCGCCAGCCTGGCAAAAATACAGGGAAGGCCGGAGCTTGTCTATCCCAAGAAAGACCGTCTTTCAATCATTAGGGGGCTTTTACAGGAAGAAGGGGTAAAAATCTTGGGCAATATCCTTAGTCAGTTGGCTGGACCTTCCACAGAAAATCCAATTTCCTATGGAATCTGAGCGACGACCACACTCTGTGTTAAAGGGTGATTTTGTTGTACGTTTGCAGCAGGATTTTTCCCAACACCTGAAAAAAGACCTCGAAACCGTAGTAGACGTAGTTTTCGACACTATGATTTCCGCGCTGAAAGAAAAGAGAAGGATAGAGATCAGGGGAATAGGAAATTTTTCGCTACATAGTCAGAAAGGACGTAAATTTGTAAATCCAAAGACGGGCCGACTAACAACATGTCCTGCAAGCTATAGAGTGGTTTTCAAGACAGGCAAAGACCTCAAGTCCTCGGTCAGCTCGGTCAGCAATGAATCCATGACCAATGGCAGGTTTAAAATATCCAGTCCGGATAAATAGGCTTCATTACACATTATTTATATTAACGGTACTGAAATGCTCACCGTGACTTGGGCACTTTAGCTCAACCGGTAATCTTTTCATAACTCCTCAGGAAGGACTGTTTTCTAAAAAAGTCGACACGTCACCCTTACCCTTCCTGAGTATAAGACGCTCATCGTTCACCAACGATATAACGCTTGATGGCACCGCAGGAATAATTCCGCAATCCACTACTACAGCGCATCTCTTTCCCAAGATCTCATTAATCTCTTTGGGATCCGACCATACAGGTCCGTCACCTATCACGGCTGAGGTGCTTATGAGCGGGTTCCCCAATGCCCCGGCTATTGCCTCACAGACTGGGTGATCCGGAATACGAATTCCTACTGTACGGCGTTTTGTAAGCATCATTTTGGGGACTTCCCGGGACCCCTGCAGAATAAAGGTGTAAGGTCCGGGCAGAAAACGTTTCAAAATTCGGTATGCATAGTCCGTCACAAAGGCATATCTGCTTATGTCTCTGAGGTCTGCACACACGAAACTGAACGGCGAGCTTTTATGAAGCCCCTTAATCTGATAAATTCTTCTAATTGCTTTCTTGTTAAAGATATCAGCTCCTATTCCATAACATGTATCTGTGGGATATACGATTATTTCTCCCCTTCTCAATACCTCTACTATCTTGTTTATCTGTCGAGGTCTGGGTCTTTCAGGATCTATTTCCAGTAACAATTAATATCCTCCACGACCTTTTCAAAAGATTAAATCAGCGGGAAATCCGAACATAAATACCCCTATTTATTTTTGTCCACCATTATTGAAAAAAAAATCAATTTAAGGTAGGTAATAGGGTCTAAGATTAAGCTACTTTGTTTCAGTCAGTTACCTGATACAAATTAATACTATAAAATTCCAGACTTTTCCCTTCAATAGGGACTTTTTAATAAAAGGAACTTCCATCTATATCATGTCCGAATCTATGTCTAGAAGTTTTTTGCAAAGGAGAACCCACTTATGAAACTAGATCCGACCAAAATGAAAGACTGGCAGATTTCTGAAGCCGCCGAAGAAAACATGAAGACCGTATATCAGCTAGGTGAGGAATTGGCCCTTGAAACGGAAGAACTCCTTCCTTATGGCCACCACGTGGCAAAGATCGATTACGCCAAGGTGTTAGAGCGTCTCAAGGACAAGCCGGAGGGGAAATACATAGACGTGACTGCCATTACACCCACTCCACTGGGTGAAGGCAAGAGCACCTGTGCGGTAGGCCTAATGGAAGGCCTTGGAAAGAGGGGCATAAACGTGATGGGTGCTTTACGCCAGCCATCCGGAGGACCCACTTTCAATATAAAGGGCAGCGCCGCAGGGGGAGGGCTTTCGCTGGTCATTCCGCTTTCGAAATTCTCTCTGGGATTAACAGGTGATATAAACGCCATCATGAATGCCCACAATCTGGGCATGACTGCCCTGACTGCCCGCATGCAGCACGAGTCCAACTATACGGACGAACAGTTGGGCCGGAGGGGGCTGAAGCGTCTCAATATACACCCCAAAAGCGTGGAATTCAGGTGGATAATGGATTTCTGCGCCCAGGCACTGAGAAACATTACGATCGGATTAGGAGGCCGGATGGACGGCCTTACCATGCAGAGCGGATTCAACATAGCCGTGAGTTCCGAAATCATGGCGATACTTGCCATAGCCCATGACCTCAAGGACCTCAGGGAACGTATAGGCCGCATAGTACTTGCCTATGACCGTACAGGGAGGCCCGTTACAGCGGAAGATCTCGAAGTGGCCGGCGGCATGACTGCCTGGATGGTGGAGGCCATCAATCCCAACCTCATGCAGACGGTTGAAGGTCAACCCTGCATGATCCACGCAGGACCGTTTGCCAATATTGCCATAGGCCAATCTTCGGTCATCGCCGACAGAATAGGATTAAAACTTGCGGACTATCTGGTAACCGAGAGCGGCTTTGGTGCTGATATCGGCTTTGAAAAATTCTGGAACCTGAAATGTCGCTTCAGCGGCCTCAAACCCAACTGCGCCGTAATAGTGGCCACAATCAGGGCACTTAAGTGTCATGGAGGAGCGCCTATCCCCCGTCCCGGCCGTCCCATGCCTGATGAGTATAATACCGAGAATGTAGAGTGGGTGGAGAAAGGGTGCGCAAACCTGATCCATCACATTGAGACCGTGAAAAAGGCCGGGATCAACCCGGTGGTCTGCATTAATGCCTTTTATAATGACACCAGGGACGAGATCGCCGCAGTTCGCAAGATGAGCGAGCAGGGCGGTGCAAGGGCGGCCGTGTCCGAGCACTGGCTCAAGGGTGGAGACGGCGCGCTGGAATTCGCGGACGCGGTGGTCGATGCCTGTAAAGAAAAGAATGAATTCCGTCTTCTCTATGATCTCGATATGCCCATTCGAGAACGTATAGAGCTGATCACCAGGGAGGTATATGGCGGAGAGGGTGTAACCTACAGCCCTGAGGCCCTTGCAAAGGCCAAGGCCATGGAAAAGGACCCTGAGATCTCCAAGCTCGGCATGTGCATGGTGAAGACCCATCTGAGCCTGTCAGACGATCCGAATATCAAGGGCGTGCCCAAGGGATGGAATTTGCTTGTACGGGATATACTGACTTACAAAGGTGCGGGTTTTGTGGTCCCGGTCGCCGGCGCCATAAGCCTCATGCCCGGAACCGGCTCTGATCCGGCCTATCGCAGGATAGATGTAGATACGGACACAGGAAAGGTCAGGGGTCTCTTCTAAATCCGGAATAAGTGCCTTGCCCCCGGAAAGATTGCTCCGGGGGCCTTGGGCCATAA
>DQXT01000005.1 GCA_011042225.1 Deltaproteobacteria bacterium
AGCTAATAGCTAACCGCTAAAGGCTAACCGCTAAATTTAGTTCACATGGACTCAACAATAGATAGGGCAAATTCTGAGCACTTTACTTCGGTTGCGCCTTCGATCTGTCTTGCCAGGTCATAGGTTACCTCCTTTCTGGCAATGGCTGCCTCAAGGGCGCTGTGGATTTTTTCCATGGCTTCTTTCCAGCCAAGGTATTCGAGCATCATTGCACCGGACAGGATAAGGGAGCCGGGGTTGACTTTGTCCAGCCCGGTATATTTAGGCGCCGTGCCATGAGTCGCCTCAAAAAGGGCGTAACCATCACCTATATTGGCACCGGGTGACATCCCAAGTCCTCCTACCTGTGCCGCGCAGGCATCGGAGATATAGTCTCCATTCAAGTTCGGCAGGGCCAGTACACTGTATTCCTTTGGTCTTAGAAGGATTTGCTGGAACATGGCATCTGCAATGCGATCCTTGATGACAATTCTGCCTTCCGGCTGTCTGCCATTGTATTTGTCCCATAGTTCCTGTTCAGTGATTGTTATTTCAGGAAACTCTGCTTTTGCCAGCTCATAGCCCCAGTTTTTAAAGGCCCCTTCAGTATATTTCATGATGTTACCCTTATGTATCAGGGTTATGCTGGGTTTACCCGTATCAATTGCGTGGCGTACTGCCTTTCTGACCAGGCGCTGGGTCCCGAAACGGCTTATAGGCTTTATGCCGATACCTGAATCCGTCCTGATATTCTGTCCCATTTCATCCTTTAGAAACTGTATGACCTTCCTGGCACCTTCGCTTCCTTCGGGCCATTCTATTCCTGCATATACGTCTTCGGTATTCTCGCGAAAAATGACCATGTCCATATCTTCGGGCCTTTTAACAGGACACGGAGTTCCCTTGAAGTAACGTACAGGCCTAACGCAGGCATATAGATCCAACTCCTGCCTTAAAGTGACGTTAAGGCTTCTTATGCCTTCACCAACCGGTGTTGTGAGAGGACCCTTGATTGCGACTACATGATCCTTGATGACGTCAATAGTCTCGGGCGGAAGCCATTTTCCGGTCTGTTGATAGGCCTTTTCCCCGGCAAGGAGCATCTTCCATGAGATTTTTTTCTCGCCCTTATAGACCTTTTCCACCGCAGCATCCAGTACCAGTCTGGCTGCCTTCCAGATGTCAGGGCCTATACCGTCACCTTCAATGCAGGGAATTATCGGCAGATCCGGCACAGAAATGGTGCCGTCATCTTTGAGTATAATTTTTTCAGGGATGTTACCCACAGGGATTTTCTCCTCTCATCAGGATCATTGTTATACTAAAATAAATTTAAGGCTTACAGGGTCTGTAAAGTTATATTAAAAAAATGATACGGTCAACATATGCTGCAATTCATACTCATCTTTTAGGGTTGACAATCATAGGTTCCGGTATTTATTTATTGTAATGAATTCCGTAGAATATAATGCGTTTTTTAAAAATGCCCTTAGGGATGCCGCAACCGCCTACAGAGAGAGTCTCGAATCCTGCAGCCAAAAGCTCATTGAGCTTTCACAATGGGTCTGCAGTGCCTTTGAAAAAAATGGAAAGTTTATCCTCTTTGGAAACGGAGGAAGTGCAGCTGATGCTCAACATATAGCAGCAGAGTTTGTAAACCGTTTCCGCATGGAGAGAAAACCGCTTCCTGCCATTGCCCTTACCACAGACACATCTGTACTCACCGCAATATCAAACGACTATTGCTTTGATCAGGTATTTTCCAAACAGGTCCAGGCGCTTGCCGGCCCCATGGACGTGATTTCCGGGATCAGCACTAGCGGAAATTCGCCTAGTGTGCTAAAAGCACTCTTCGTTGCCAGGGAAATGGGGGCAAAGACCGTGGGTATTACCGGAGAGAATGGCGGAAAGATGGATCAGTGTTGTGATTTAGTCATACGTGCGGCGTCCTCAGACATCCCCCGGATTCAGGAGGTCCATATTTTTTTTGGGCACCTGTTATGCGATCTTGTGGAGCGGCAAATTTTTGGTTCGGTATAAATTTAGATATGAGTTATCCTGAACCCATAGATCCATCAGGGCTAAAGACATATTCACTCTATGATCGTCCAAGTAAGGTTACAGTCTCTGATTTTGCGCGATCAGTCTCTCCCGGCCTCAAATTAAGGGATTTCTTAGAGCTACTGCCCAAACAGTTGGCTGCAAAAGATTTTAAGGATGTGGTCCATGCAGTTTGTACTGCGGTACGTAACGACCGTATGGTCTTGCTCGCCATGGGTGCTCATGTGATTAAGGTTGGGTTAAATCCCATACTGATAGAACTCATGGAGAGAGGAATCCTTGCCGGTATTGCCTTGAATGGAGCAGGAATTATTCATGACTCAGAGATAGCAATGGCAGGCAAGACTTCTGAGGATGTAGCATCAGTCCTTGGTGAAGGTCAATTCGGGACGGCCATGGAGACAGGTGAGTTCCTTAATCAGTCCATATGCAAAGCCGCCCAAAAAGGAAAAGGCCTTGGAGAGACAGTAGGACATGCACTGCTTGAAGAAGGATTTCCCTACAACAGTCAGAGCCTTTTAGCTAGTGCAGCCAGATTGGGAGTGCCTGTGACTGTTCACGTAGCCTTGGGTACCGATATAATTCATATTCATCCAAGTGTAGATGGTGCCGCCACAGGCAAGGCATCACTTTATGACTTTAGACTTTTTTGCAGCCTGGTTGCCAAACTCGATCAAGGTGTATTACTCCACATAGGTTCTGCTGTACTCTTACCGGAAGTCTTTCTTAAGGCCTTGACACTTGTCCGTAATCTGGGTTGCCCTGTAAAAAAGTTTACTACCGCCAATTTCGATTTTATCCGTCACTACAGACCTTTGACCAACGTAGTTCATAGGCCCAACTTAGAAGGCGGTCAAGGGTTCAACCTAATAGGTCATCATGAAATTATGCTTCCATTGCTGGCCGCAAGTATCCTGGACAGTCTGGAAGAGATAAGCTGATAGGTTGATAAAGTAATTAGCTCGGATAGCTTGCTCTAGGGGCTTCGAGTTTATAGTATGGAAATGTCCGTTTTAAACTAACTGAACACAGGTTTTTAAAATTATGGATGGAGGGAATTTATAATGCCTATTTTTGAGTACATCTGCAATGCCTGCGGAGAGGAGTTTGAGGAACTGGTCCTTGGGTCAAGAACCGATGTCAAATGTCCTAAATGCGGTTCCTCGGGGGCACAAAAGAAGGTTTCTTCCTTTGCTTTTAAGGCGGGCCATAAGTTTGTAGGTACAGGGAAAAAGTCAAGCGGTCTGTGTAACGGTTGTACAAGCTCTAACTGCAGTTCCTGCAGGGGTTATTAATATGAAAAGAGGGAAAACGTTGCGGCTCGCTACCAGAAAAAGTGCGCTGGCCCTTGTACAGAGTAACTGGGTCAAAGAAGAGATCGCGAAGTATTGGCCTGAGGTCAATGTAGATATTGTCAAATTCACTACTAAAGGGGATAAGATCCTGGATGTACCTCTGGCCAAAGTTGGCGGCAAAGGCCTTTTTGTCAAGGAGATCGAAGACGCCCTTCTCAAAGGAAAGGCGGATATAGCTGTTCATAGTTTAAAGGATGTCCCTGCCGAACTCCCGGAAGGGCTTCAAGTCAATATTTTTCCTCATCGGGATGACCCTCGGGATGCCCTTATTTCCAGGGCAGGGCTCAAGTTGGAAGAATTGCCCGAGGGCGCCAGGATAGGTACAAGCAGTCTTCGAAGGATGGCTCAGGTCAAGAACAAAAGGCCTGATTTCGAGGTGATCTCTTTAAGAGGAAATATCGACACAAGGCTTCGTAAGCTTGATGAAGGGCAGTACGATGCCATTATTTTAGCAGCTGCCGGACTCAAAAGAGCGGGGCGGCAACAGAGAATTGTTCAATTTCTGGAACCTGAAGTGATGCTTCCTGCTGTAGGGCAGGGGGCCCTTGGTATAGAGCTCAGAAGCATGGATACAGAGGTAAAACAAATTCTAGATTCTATTCATCATGAAGAGACTTCGATCTGCGTGAGGGCTGAAAGGGCCTTTCTCCTCAGGCTCGAGGGTGGATGCCAGGTGCCCATCGGCGCCTTTGGCCAAATCAGGGGACAGACACTTGAACTTGAAGGTATGGTGGGTGACGTGGCAGGAATAAACATTATAAGGATGAAAAAGCAGGGGACTATTGATCAGCCCGAAATTCTTGGGACTATGCTTGGAGAGAAGATCCTGGCTGCCGGGGGCGAAGAAATATTGAGGGGAGTTTATGGAGCGAAGTAAGCCGGATTCTTCATCCGGAAGGGTTTATTTAATAGGAGCCGGCCCAGGTGACCCTGGTCTTTTGACTGTTCGTGGCAAGGAGCTTTTGGCTGAAGCCGAGGTAGTTGTTTATGATCGTCTTGCAAGTCCGAGACTTCTGCCCTTCGCCTCTCCCGGTGCAGAACGCATATATGTCGGCAAACGTATGGGCTCACACACAGTGACTCAAGAAGATATAAACAGGATTATAGTGGAGAAGGCCAGGGAAGGGAAGTGTGTGGCTCGCCTGAAGGGAGGGGATCCCTTTATGTTTGGCCGGGGGGGCGAAGAGGCTCAGATACTTGCCAAGGCAGGTATATATTTTGAGGTGGTGCCTGGTGTGACTTCGGCCATTGCGGTTCCCGCCTATGCCGGGATACCATTGACCCACCGGGCACATACCGCTTCTGTAGCCTTTATTACAGGCCACCGTAAATTAGACAGTAAAGAGGCGGATATAGACTGGGAGGGCTTAGCCAAAGGCGTTGGGACCCTTGTCTTTCTTATGGGCATGAAAAACTTGCCCAATATAGCGGAGCGACTCATGAAATACGGGCGCAGTCCTGATACTCCCGTCGCAGTGACCCGCTGGGGAACTACTCCACTCCAGACATCAATTACGGGAAAATTGATAAATATAGCGGAAAAGATAAGGGAAGCACGACTTGGGCCCCCGTCAATTATCGTGGTGGGAGAAGTAGTGGCCTTAAGAGACAAGGCAAACTGGTTCGAAAATCTACCCTTGTTAGGCAAACGAATCCTTGTTACCAGAACCAGAGAACAGGCCAGTGATCTTGTCAGATTGCTGGAAAGGAGAGGCGCTTATTGCCTGGAGTGCCCTACTATAGAAGTCCATTGGCCAAAGGACTTAAGACCTCTGGATCAGGCCATTAACTCACTCTCCGGCTTTGACTGGGTAATCTTCAGCAGCACCAACGCAGTACGGTTTTTCTTTGAGCGTCTTTTCAAGCTGGGTTTTGATCTCAGGGCATTGGGAAACATACGTATTGCCGTCGTGGGTGCCGGTACCGGCAAGGCAATTTCTGCCCTGCACTTAAATTCTGATGTCATGCCTGACGATTTTCACGCAGAAGGCCTTATACAAGCCTTCAGTGAGATAGGTGTATCCGGAAAACGCATCCTTATCCCTAGAGCGGAAAAGGCAAGAGAGATTCTCCCTAAGCGGCTTTCAGAGCTTGGAGCAGAGATTACCCTGGTTCCTGCCTACAGGACCCTGGCTCCCGACCTTAAGCCGGAAGTCCTGAAAATCCTGGAACAGGAAACCATTGACGTTCTGACCTTCACCAGTTCATCAACTGTCAAGAACTTTTTCCATTTGCTCTCTGATGATCTGCGTAATCAGATACTTGATCAGGCAAAGGTGGCCTGCATTGGTCCTATTACGGCCAGGACGGCAAAGGCCTTTGGCCTTGAAGTAACGGTTCAACCTGATAAGTTTACAATACCTTCGCTGGTATCTGCCATAGAGGACCTTTTTAAATAAAATGATACCATATAGAAGCATTTTGTAATTTCTGTTAATCCTGTTAAAATATAAAATAATTCTCTTATGACCATTTACTGCCCAACAGATCCTCCTGAACTTGCCACAATTCTGGCCAGAATACGCAGGAAGCGGGAGGATTATGAAAAATACGGTTTTACCTACATCCAGGGAAGGACACTTAGGGCCTTTTTCGATCTGGCCCAGGAATTCGAGACCCTGGATAATTTTTACAGGGTGTGTGTCTTTGTCCCCAAGGAGTTCATGGGGTTTGATTCCTGCCTTTATCTGGTCGATCCGGACACCAAAAAACTCCATATTGCCTGCGATTCCATCAAAGGGCTGAAGGTCTGCGGCATGGATCCTCCAGAGGATATCAGGATCAGCGAGTCTTCTTATGAAACAGGAGATACGTTTGTGTCGCCTATCAGGGGTAACCGGCGGCTTTTTGTCAGGAAGCCCTTATCACAAGCAGAGGAAATTATAGGTTTATTCGCGGTTTTCCCCTTATCCGGTTTTGGAGAAAACGACAGGCTGTTTTTTGAAAAGTACGCAAACAGAATAGGATACAATCTGCACTACAAGTTGATTTCAGTACAGAGTGAAAGGCACATCAAGTTCATCAATACCCTTGTGGCAGACATCGAGCACAATGTCCTGGTGCCCAACATGAAATACAAACTCTTCCTGAACAACCTCAGAAAAAAGATCCAGGAGCTTAAAGATATTGAAAAGGACTTTGGAAAAAGGATAGAAGTTGGGTTCAGAAAAGAATGCGTTAAGACATGCCATCTGGAGCAAATACAGGATAGATTGTCCGACTTGTGTAAAGATATCCTTAGGCAGTATGAAGAAATTGATAAACACTATCAAAATACCAGTCTTTTTCTTGAGAGCCTGCTCAGACGGGATCACTTTGAGAAGGGATATCTTGTGCTGCGGCGCAAGATGTGTCGCTTCAGGAAAGAGATTTTAGACCCACAACTTGAGCGTTACAAACAACGGCTTGAACGTAGGGGCATACGTATAGACTATCATCTTGGCGGGATACCTGACGAAGATATCCCTTTGGCAGTGGATGTAGGGCTTATTTCCCAGGTCTATGCAAATCTGTTTTCCAATGCTGAGAAATACTGCCGGGAGGTAGTTAATGAGCACGGAGAATCAGTCAAGTTTATGTCCTACGGACAGGAAATAATACAAGACTTTTTCGGCCCTGGAAAGCCTGGAATCAAATTTAATGTTTATACAACCGGGCCGCACATCCCTTTAGAGGAGGCTTCCCGCATCTTTGACGAGGGTTTTCGCGGGACCGGTTCTGAAAACAAGCAGGGTGCTGGTCACGGATTACACTTTGTGAAAAAGGTCGTGGAAGTCCATGGTGGCATCGTTGGCCACGAAGCAACCAAACTTGGTAACAACTTTTTCTTTGTCCTTCCCCTCCAGTACACCATTAAAGAAATCATGGACCTCCCTCTGGTTGCTGAGTTCAATACTCCCTAATCTTATGAAAATGCCAACCGACTCCCCAGGCCCAAAAGGGGTATGTGTTGACTTTGAGCATGAACTCAACCCGGAACAACTCAGGGCTGTAGAGATCATGAATGGCCCTGTTTTAGTAATAGCCGGTGCAGGAAGCGGAAAGACCCGTACCCTGGTTTACAGAGTTGCACGGCTTATTCAGCAAGGAGTAGATCCGGACAAAATTCTGCTTTTGACCTTTACCAGAAAGGCTGCTGCCACCATGCTGGCAAGGGCTTCCCAAATTGTAGGATATCAGTGTCAGCAGGTAGCAGGGGGCACTTTTCACGGATTCGCCCATAAAATGTTGAGGCGTTATGGATACCTGATCGGCTATCCCAGCAATTTTACGATACTGGACAGGGCGGATATGCTTGACCTTCTGCACCTCCTTGCCCGTCAGCTGGAGCTCACAGGTCCTGGAAGGCAGTTTCCCCGGAAGTCAACCCTGGCCTCAATTGTGAGTAAGACTGAGAACTGCGGGGGATCCGTATTAAAGGTGATCGAGCAGGGTTATCCACACCTCATTGGGGAGCTGCCGGGGCTGGAAAGACTCATCCCGGTCTACCGCAGGTATAAAAAGGTTCACGCATTAATGGATTACGACGACCTGCTCTTAAAGTGGAGGGATGTATTGAAAGAAAATGCCGAGGTCAGAGAATCTATGGGTTCCTGGTTTCGATACATAATGGTGGATGAATATCAAGATACAAATGCCGCGCAGGCGGAGATCGTGCAACTTATGGCTTGCGGCCATGACAATGTAATGGTGGTTGGAGATGACGCTCAGTCCATCTATTCATTCAGAGGGGCAAATTTCAAAAATATTATGGATTTTCCTGATATGTTTTCCGGAACTCGAATAATAAAGCTTGAAAAGAACTATCGTAGCACCCAGCCGAATCTGGACTGCACCAACGCCATAATTGCCAATGCCAAGGAAAAATTTACAAAACGACTGACGGCACAGAGGAAGGGAGGAAACCTGCCATATATATATACGGCAAAGGAAGAGGCGGATCAGGCAAAGTTTGTTGCCGACCGCGTCCAGGAATTGTTAAAGGATGGTTTTAAACCCTCTGATATCGCAATACTTTTTAGGGCTGGTTTTCATTCTTTTCATCTAGAGACCGAATTAAGCAGACGTGGAATAACCTTTGTAAAGCGTGGAGGCCTGCGTCTCATTGAGTCTGCTCATATCAAGGATCTCCTTGCCCTGCTCCGCATTCTCATAAATCCTCTGGACCGGCTTAGTTGGAGCAGGATACTTTTATTGATTGAACGTCTTGGGCTCAAGAGCGCAGAAAAAATCTTCGCTCAATTGATTAAGAGTGAAGATCCCATGGAATGCCTTTCAACTTATAACACCAAGGCGGCTTGGGGAGAAACAGTAAGGGGGCTAGGCGGTCTATTAAAAAGACTCCATGACATGCCTGTGGGGCTTAGCGATTTGCTTTTACATCTCGAGAAGTGGTATCGTCCACATCTGAAAAGAATTCATTATGAAGATTATCCCAAACGTCTGCAGGAACTGGCACACTTGCGTGGAATAGCGGCCCGGTATGATGACGCGGTATCCATGCTTGCCGATCTGGCCTTGGATCCTCCGGAGCAAGAAGACATAGAAAAAGAAAGAGACAAACTGGTACTTTCCACCATGCACTCGGCCAAGGGGCTTGAATGGAAGGCAGTCTTTATCTTGTCACTGGCAGAGGGGCGTTTTCCCTCTCCTGCGGCTTTTTCCCATGACAAAGAAATAGAGGAAGAACGCAGACTATTTTATGTAGCTGCAACCAGGGCCAAAGACTTTCTGTGTTTTTGTTACCCTGCCTTTATAAGCGTCTCAGGTACAGGCTTGCTCCCTGCCAGGCCATCACGGTTCCTGGAGGAGATACCTGCCGACCTCTTGCAGTTATGGAAAAGGGGAATAGATGCGGGTAAAAAGATTGATAAAAAGAATTGGCACAACATATCGAGTGACGCCAGGACACCTCCAAAGCCTTCTGAAAACATTCAACAAATAAATTCAGAAGGTATACAGGGGTCTGGTCAAGACAGTCCCTGTGTCTTTACATTGGGGAAAAGGGTAAGACATCCGATCTTTGGGCCGGGTCGAATAATCAAGGACAGTGGTTCCAGGAAGATACAGGTGCTTTTCGATGTTGCAGGTGAAAAGACTCTGCACCTTGATTATGCCAAACTCAGTGTTATTGACAGCTGA
>DQXT01000004.1 GCA_011042225.1 Deltaproteobacteria bacterium
GATAAGTAGCATATATATGCCGGGTCGCCCCCCGCGTGGGGGCGTGGATTGAAACGCAATCAGCACATTACCGCTCTCCAGCTCGACTGCGTCGCCCCCCGCGTGGGGGCGTGGATTGAAACATATTGTAAATCCAGTCAGCGGTGATATCTTGCGTCGCCCCCCGCGTGGGGGCGTGGATTGAAACAGGTTTGAAATCCTGGCCTTGTACTGGCATCCATTGCCGACTCTCCTGAACTAGCTGCTCAGTTTCACTTGGAGGCAGCTTGAATATTTCTCGAGCCGTGAGACTCTTTAACATAGTTACGCTCTTGCTCACACTATATGTCGATACAGACTGCATCAGAAAATGAATATTTTGAATATCCCCTAACCCGGACAAAACCGGAATAGTGCCTTGACCTGTCTGGTAAGATTGAATACAGTCTGATTTTTAAGTACAGTCAGATGTTGGATTACATTATCCCAAATTATGCATCTTGAATAATTAATGCGACATGAACTTGCCGCAATACCTGAGTCTTAATCAAATTGATAGACGCCGGACACACTGCTGATCAAATGCAGGTATCTCTTACCATTGACGGGCAGAGCATTATTGCTTCTCCGGGCGTGACCGTGCTTGATGCCGCCGCCAGTGCAGGAATTAATATTCCACATCTCTGTCACCTGCCGGGGGCTGATGACTCGAAGCGGCCCTGTCTCCTATGTCTTGTGGATGTTAATGGCGAGAGGTCCCGTGCATGCCGGACGCAGATTGAGGAGGGGATGGTGGTAGTTACCGTTACTCCGGAGCTCAAAGTCTACCGGGAAGAACGCCTCCGGCAATTTGCATCTTACCACTACGGCGACTGCAAGGCCCCGTGCAATCTTACCTGCCCCGGCGGGATCAATGTACAGGGATATGTGAATTTCATCGCCAGGGGCGAGTACAGAGCGGCCCTTCAGCTGATCAAGGAGAAAAACCCTTTGCCCGGCATTGTCTGCCGGGTCTGCCCCCGTTTTTGCGAGACCCGCTGTCGCAGGGTCCTGGTGGACGAGTCCATAACCATCAACCACCTGAAGCGCTTTGTGGTGGATTATGCAAAAGACAGGGCTCCGGTTCCTGAGGTCCTGGCAACTGCTACAGGCCATAATGTCGCCATTGTCGGCGGCGGTCCTGCAGGTCTTTCCGCAGCATACTATCTTCGCAAGCTCGGTCATGGAGTTACCATTTTTGAGGCCGAAGAAAAGCTGGGCGGCCTTGTGCGCTATGCCATTCCCAGTTTCAAGCTGCCTGAAAAAGACCTGGACCACGAGATCATGTCCATTATCAATATGGGTGTGCATGTCAGGGCCGGCAGGCGCTGGGGCAGAGATTTTTCCCTGCAGGATCTGAGGGATCAGGGATTTGAAGCAATTTTTATAGCAACCGGTATGGCCGGGCGGAGATCACTGAGCATAGAAGGCGGCGAACTGGCCACGGATGGGCTTGAATTTTTGCGTGAGGTTAAGGCCGGTAAAATAAGGGCCTTGGGCAACAAAGTGTTGATCGTGGGTGGTGGCAAAATCGCCGTTGAGGCCAGCCGTTGCGCAAGACGGCTGGGGGCCGGGGATGTGATGGTGATCTATCCCAGGTCCCGTGTCGAGATGCCTGCCCAGGAGAGGAATGTTAAAGAAGCTGAGAACGAAGGGGTCCAATTTTTCCTGATGGCCGTGCCTGTAAGCCTATCCCGCCGGGAAGGCCGCCTGCAAATGGAAATGGCAAGAACAGTCCTGGGTGAACCTGATGAAAAAGGGACCAGGCATCCTGTGGTAATGGAGGCGTCCCGGCTTGTGTGGAACGGCGATACAGTCATAGCGGGATTTGGTCAGGAGGGAGATGATTCTTTTAAAGGTTTCGGTGAAATAGAGGCCGGGCTTAATGTTACCTCTCGTAAGATCATTAAGGTCAATCCCTCCACAATGAGGACTAACGTTAAGCGAGTCTTTGCCGGTGGTGAAGCGGCGACCGGGCCCCGCTCCGTCATACAGGCAGTGGACTCGGGCCGCAGGGCCGCGGAAGCAATCCACCTTGAGCTCACAGGCATACCGGTGGCCAATCCGGCAGATGGCAGGCTGAACTTCTCAAAAGGAAAACGCTTTGAGAATGTTGATATGCGAAATTTCGACGGTTACTCCATCCGTATGCGCGAAACCATGCCGGTCCGTCCTCCGGAGCAGCGCATTTGTGACTTTGATGAGGTGGAGCTTGGATTCACCGAAGAAATGGCCCTGCGTGAGGCCAAGAGGTGTCTGCAATGCGGATGCATGGGCCTTTCCAAGTGTACATACCGGGAACTGTGCAGAGATCATAAGATCGATACATCAAAATCGCCTGATCGCCTCGTTGCGCCAGTCAATACAGATCATCATTTCATCAATGTCGATCCCAACAAGTGCGTGATATGCCTTAGATGTGAACGTAGCTGTGAATTCAATGCCCTTGAGCTGGATTACAAAGAAAATAACAACAGAATAAGCGATATTATAATCAATTTTAACGAAAATTGCGTTTCCTGCGGGGCCTGTGTCGATTCATGTCCTACGGGCGCCCTTACAAAAAAATCGCTGACAGTGCCGCTGTTGCCGGGAGAGGCGGAAACAGTCCGCAGCGTCTGTACTTATTGCGGAACCGGATGTAATGTTGATCTGCATGTCAAACAGGACGTACTGCTTGAGGTAAAGGCCGATTTCAGCCAGCCGCCGAATAACGGAGACCTGTGCGTCAAGGGCCGGTTCGGCTTTGATTTTTACCGCCATCCGGAACGTCTTACCCAGCCGATGATCAGGGAAAACAGAGAAGAACCCTTCCGTCAGGCCGCATGGAAGGAGGCCATTGATTTTGCAGCCAGCGCCTTTAGATGCATTATGGAACAGCACGGTCCTGATGCGCTGGGCATTCTTTCCTCCTCACGGTGCGAAAATGAAGTGAATTATGTGCTTCAGAAACTCTCCAGAGTTGTTTTTAGGACCAATAACGTGGATAATTGTGCCAGGGTCTGCCATGCGCCTTCAGTAAGCGGATTGAGGATTGCCCTGGGCAGCGGAGCCGCCACCAATTCTCTTGCTGATATCGAAGGGGCCGAGATATTGCTGATCTGTGGTTCCAACACCAGTGAGGCACATCCTGTAGTAGGCATGAAGGTCAGGCGTGCCCTGAAAAGGGGTGCCAAGTTGATCGTCATAGATCCCAGGCGCACGGAAATGGCGGATTTGGCTCATGTCTGGCTGCGGCTGGTCCCAGGCACTAATGTCCTGCTTCTAAACTCCATCCTGCATGTCATTCTGGCCGAGGGGCTGGAAAACAAGGACTTCATTGAGGCACGGACCGAAGGGCTGGATGCCTTGCAAGAGCATATAAAAGACTATTCACCAAGGGCCATGCAGGCTCGGACCGGCGTCCCCGCCGAACTCGTGGCGGCCGCCGCACGCCTTTATGCCGGTACGGACAGGGGAATGATTCTATATGGCCTTGGGGTCACCGAGCACCGGAACGGCACGCAGGGTGTTATGGCCCTTGCCAATCTGGCCTTGGCAACCGGGAATATCGGCAGAGCCAGTGCCGGGATCTGCCCTTTGCGGGGCCAGAATAATGTCCAGGGTTCATGCGACATGGGAGCACTTCCTTATGTCTATCCGGGCTATCAGGACGTGTCGGACTATAGGGTCAGGGAACGGTTGAGACAGGCATGGGGAGTGGAACCACCTGCGAATCCAGGCCTTACGGAGCCCGAGATGTATGAAGCGGCCCGGCACGGAAAATTCAAAGGACTATACTGCGTGGGCTATGATCCGTTGCAGACCCAGGGAAATAGCGGCGCTGTACGTCGGGCCTTTGAGGCCATGGAACTGGTAGTAGTCCAGGATATCTTTTTGACTGAATCCGCAAAAATGGCCCATGTGATATTACCGGCCGCTTGTTTTTATGAAAAGGACGGTACCTTTACCAATGCCGAACGGCGGGTGCGCCGTATCCGTAAGGCAGTGTCTCCGCCGGGTGAGGCTATGCCGGACTGGGAGATCGCCTGCCGGCTGGCCGGGGCAATGGGATATCCCATGTCCTATGCCGACCCAGCCGAAATCATGGAGGAAATTGCCCGCTGTACTCCGGTTATGGGCGGCATACACTATGACCGGCTGAATGGTGAAGGGCTGATCTGGCCGTGTCCGGATAGGCACCATCCCGGTTCTCCTATTCTTCATTGTGACACCTTTACCAGGGGCAAAGGACGTTTTTCAGTACTGCCTAATGTAGAGACACTGGAGGTGCCTGATAAGGAATACCCATTCATGCTGATAACGGGTCGTCGCCTGGCCCATTACAACAATAGTTCTATGACACGGCGCTGTGAAGGACTACGCTGGCTGGTACCGGAGGAAGAAGTGGAGATCCATCCGGATGATGCCAGGCGCATAGGTGCAGTAAGCGGCGAAACGGTGATTGTACGCTCCAGGCGCGGGGAGGTCGCAGTGCGGGTCAGGGTGACCGGGCGCAGCCGGCCCGGTTCCGTCTTTATGGCCTTCCATTTTCCGGAGACGCCTACAAATCTGTTGACCAGTCCAGGAGTGGATGAGATCGCACAGACACCGGAATATAAGGTCTGTGCAGTTGCAATATCACCTCAATAACAATGAAGAAAGTGCTGCCGTCGGGAAGTTGTTAAACTATAATCTTAATTATGCGATCAGCCCCTAGGTGAGTTATTAGTTTAATTATTAAAAGGATGTTTTGTTATTGCATACTTTCACCCGTTGGGTGTTATCTCCAATTGTTGTAATGTCCCGCATTTCCAAGACCGAACGCTGAGGGGTTGACCGCTCAAACACGGGAACAGGATAAGTTGTGTAGCTGTGTTGAAAAGATCGATTCAGGAGTTATCAGGAGAATAAGATATGCTTGTCAAACAGTGGATGGCCACCAAGCCGATAATTATAGATGAAAATATTTCAATAATGAAGGCCTGTCAACTCATGAAGGAGTACAGTATCAGGCGAATACCCGTTGTTAAGCAAGATCGCATAGTGGGGATTGTCAGTGACAGAGACATAAAGGATGCAGCTCCTTCAAAGACCGCATCCATGGATGACCACAATCTTTATTACCTGCTTTCAGAAACAAGGATCAAAGATATAATGACACGACATCCCTTGACCCTCAGGGAGAACGATTCCGTTGAGAAGGCCGCTGTGATAATGCTCGAGAACCGGATTTCAGGCCTGCCGGTCGTGAATGATCAGGACCAGGTAGTCGGCATGATCACCCAGACCGATATCTTTAAGGTCATGGTGAGTATAACCGGGATATACAGAAGCCCAATCCAGTTGGCCTGTAACGTTGAGGACCATCCTGGCTCCATCAATAACCTCGTTAACATAATTCGCTCTCAAGGAGCGCGATTGACAAGCGTTCTTACCTGCGAGGAACATGTATCTTGCGGGAGAAGAGAGGTATATGTGCGGATCAAAGATATATCCGATGAAAGGCTTGAGACCTTGGTAGAAGAACTGAAGAAGGATTTCAATATCTTATATTTCATTCGTGAGGATATAAGCCAAATCCCTAAGAAGGTAATGAAGGATGGGGATTGAGGAACGCCGGTCGGCTGTTTTTCATCCGCATTGGGTACGAATTTTATGAATAGGACAGCATCGACTGATACGACAGGGCTTTCAGATGATTTGCCGCTGAGCGCTGATCAACGATATTTGTTTTTCCCCCTTTTCCCCGGCGCTTCGGAGAGTTGTGCTGGATTCCAGGTTTATACGAGGCCTTCCGACACTTTATAGCCTTGTTCCATTTAAGCTTAACTGCGTCAATCTTGAATTGCTTTGAATAGTGTTTTTGCTTTCGGACGGGTCAAGAACTGATATAAGGAGGAGACCATGAAATCGATATCCAGTATTTTTTGCCTGGTTAATCTGATTGTTTTATCGGCAATAGCGGCGGCGGGTCAGACATTAACGAAGAGCACGGTTGATGATCAGCTGGCCGTTCAAGTCACTGTGTATAACAATAACATCGGCCTTATAAAAGATACGCGCAAGATTGCACTGCCCCTGGGTGAAGGGGAGCTGAGATTCATGGATGTTGCTGCGCAAATCATGCCTGTAACAGTTCACGCAAAGTCCCTGAATCGTCCGGATGAGTTCAGCGTGCTTGAACAGAACTATGAATATGATCTCATGAGTGCCGAAAAGCTTCTGGATAAGTATGTGGGGAAAAAGATAAAGTTAATGAACCGGAACGAATTTCAGGACAGAGAGGAAGTCGTGGAAGCAACTCTGCTGAGCAATAACAAGGGGCAGATCTACAAGATAAACGACGAGATATATCTGGGGCATCCCGGCTACAAGATCCTTCCTGAAATACCTGAAAACCTTATAGCAAAACCGACCCTCACATGGCTTTATGACAACAAGAGCAACAATACGCATGAGCTGGAGGTCTCTTATCTTACTAATAATATTACATGGAAGGCGGATTACATTGTTGTTTTGAGTAATGACGACACATCTGCGGATATATCCGGCTGGGTGAGTCTGGACAACAGGAGCGGTGCAACTTACAGGAATGCCGCTCTAAAACTTGTAGCAGGGGAGATCCATCGGGTCAAGGAGACAATAACCCAGGACAGGGTCTATGCCATGGCGCCCAGCAAAATGACGGGGATCCAGCAATTTGAGGAACAGCCCTTTTTTGAATATCATATATATGACCTGCAGAGGAAGACCACAATAAAGGACAACCAGACAAAACAGGTCAGTCTGTTCAAAGCCGTTGGCTCAAAGATTCAGAAAGAGCTGCTTGTTCACGGGACGAAAGGCTATTTTACCAGAAGTTACCAGGACCAGAATCCAAAACAGCAGGTGAATGTCTATGTCAAGTTCAAAAATTCACAGGCCAATAGCCTGGGCATGCCTCTGCCCGCAGGGATTATGCGCCTCTACAAGCAGGATGTTGATAAAGGTCTGCAGTTTATAGGCGAAGACAGGATAGAACACACCCCGCAAGATGAGGATGTACGTCTGAAGGTCGGTGAGGCGTTCGATGTGGTGGCAGAGAGGACACAGACAGACTATAGAAAGATTACTACCAGGCTTTATGAATCCGAGTGGGAGATAACACTCAGAAACCATAAAGAAGAAGATATTGTCGTGGGAATAGTGGAACCATTGTCTGGAAACTGGTCAGTAATCAGCAGCAACTATCCTTATGAAAAGGTCGATGCCCATACCATTAAATTTGATGTAAAGGTTCCAAAGGACGGAGAGGTGAAGGTGAAATACAGGGTCAGGGTTGGTGTATGAGCGGTTTGCCGCCTGTATGGATAAGGCACACAGGAATTCCCGCTCCATTGTAAAAACATGTTTTTTTGATAGATTGGATATAATCGCACACTTATTAGTTGCGATTGCTTTATAAATCGAGGGATTGAGTTCAGGTTAACTAAAATATGCCGAAACAAAAAATAGACAAAATAGTCCTTGCCTACTCAGGCGGACTGGATACATCCGTAATTCTCAAGTGGCTGCAGGAAACATACGGCTGTCCAGTAGTTGCCTATTCCGCAGATATAGGCCAGGAAGAGGACTGGAGAGCTGTTAAGCAGAAGGCCCTGGATACAGGGGCCGATGCGGTAGTGATAAGGGACCTCAAAGAGGAGTTTGTTCAGGACTTTGTCTTTCCCATGTTCAGGGCGAATGCCATTTACGAGGGCAACTATCTGCTGGGTACCTCCATCGCCAGACCCCTGATTGCCAGGGAACATGTACGGGTGGCCATGGAAGTCGGGGCGGATGCAGTCAGCCACGGGGCCACAGGCAAGGGAAACGACCAGGTCCGTTTTGAACTCTCCTTTATGGCCCTTGCGCCTGACCTCAAGATTATAGCCCCCTGGCGCATATGGGATCTCAATTCCAGACAGAAGCTGCTAGACTTTGCCGGGGCCCATGGCATACCGGTACCGGTCACAGAGGCAAGGCCTTACAGTATGGATGCAAATCTGTTGCACATAAGCTATGAAGGCGGAATCCTGGAAGACCCCTGGGCGGAACCGCATGAAGACATGTTCATGTGGACAAAGAGCCCTGAAAACGCCCCTGATGAGCCCTGTTATATTGAGATCGATTTTGAACAGGGAAACCCCGTGGCCCTGAATGGGGAGCAACTTTCTGCAGCAGAATTTCTGGCAGGACTTAATTCTATAGGTGCTGTTAACGGGGTTGGACGGGTGGACCTGGTTGAGAACCGTTTTGTGGGCATGAAATCAAGGGGGGTTTATGAGACGCCGGGCGGTTCCATCCTTCGTACCGCCCACATGGCCCTTGAATCCATAACTTTGGACAGAGAGGTCATGCACCTGAGGGATAGCCTGGTTTCCCGTTATTCAGAGCTTATTTATTACGGTTTTTGGTTTTCTCCCGAACGTGAGCTGCTTCAAAGACTCATAGATGAGTCTCAGGTCGATGTAAACGGAAGAGTTCGACTGAAGATTTATAAAGGTAACTGCCAGGTGGTCGGAAGAAAGGCGGAGAAATCGCTATACCGGCCGGAATTTGCAACATTCGAGGAAGACGAAGTTTACAGCCAGGCGGATGCCGAGGGGTTTATCAGGCTTCAGGGTCTGCGTCTTAAAATCAGGTCTATGGTGGAAGGGTCTTGAGAGAATCGTATGAAGACAACACATAATGAAAAGCGCAAATATAGCAGGGTCCCGTTTAAGAGCACGGCCTGCCTCTGGTCTCAAAAAAAGGATATCAAGGAGATACGCTGCGATCAGACAAGAGATATCAGCTTAAAAGGAATCTACTGTTACAGTGATATCAAATTCTCCGTCGGCACTGTCTGTGAGATGGAATTATATTTTACAGACAGTGATTCGAAGCTCGTTCTTTTTTTTAAAGGGCGTGTAGTACATACGGATGCCGAGGGAATGGGAATAAGGTTTCAAGAAATGGATCTCGACTCCTTTTTCTTGTTGAAAAATATAGTTAATCACAATACCGGAGATACTGAAAAGATAGAGATGGAACCCGTTCGTTCTGTATAATAAATATGGATTGCAATAATTTACTGGATACAAAATTAAGAGACAAAAAGATGATCATTGAGTATTTGACATGCGAACAACATCGCATGTTGAATGAGAAAAGATAATCCCATAAGGAAATCAGCAAGGAGTATAATGACACAACGCAGAACATACTATAAATCGACCAATATTTCTCCACTGACCCTGTTCGGGTTGGGACTGCTTGCCGTAGCCGCCTTCTTTGTGGCCTTGCCGCTATTTTTGGGCGCTTTAGTAGTCTTTTCCATTGCAGCCTTCTATATGGCATGGCGCATTCGAAAGGTAGTGCGCCAGTTCGAGAAGGAATGTGCGAGGCGTAAGGATGAGGCGGATAGCGGTCTGGACGCAAGCTCTCTTATTATCGATGTGACTCCGGACCAGACCGAGCGGGAAAGAGATCAACGGATGGATTAATGAACCGCTAAAAGATGAACATC
>DQXT01000040.1 GCA_011042225.1 Deltaproteobacteria bacterium
ATTAAATCAGAGGAAAATCATGCCAACACTCACAGCCACGGAAGCAAGATCAAAGCTTTATAAGCTTATTGACGAAGCAGCGTCTACTCACGAGCCAATTGTTATAAAGGGTAAGCGCGGCAGCGCCGTGCTTATTTCCGAGGATGACTGGCGTGCGACCCAGGAAACCATGTACCTGCTAAATATCCCGGGTATGCGAGATTCAATTCGGGAAGGTTTGGCCACTCCAATCGAGGAATGCACTCAGGAACTTGACTGGTAATGTGGCGAGTCGTTTTCACAAAACAGGCTCAAAAAGACGCCAAAAAGCTATCCGCCGCCGGTCTGCGTCTGAAAGCCGAAAAGCTAATTGAAATCTTGCGTGAGAATCCTTACCAAACGCCTCCACCATTTGAAAAGCTCTTAGGTGACTTATCCGGGGCCTTTTCCCGGCGAATAAATATACAACACCGGTTGGTCTACCAGATTTTTGACGATGAAAAAGCAGTTAAAGTCATTAGAATGTGGACGCATTATGAATGACCGGGCATAACATTGCGCTTTCAGTCGGACGTGTCTAAAGCCGCGCCGCTGAAGCGCCCGTTATATTTCTACCAAGCGGAAAGTTTTCGAATTGTTGTGCCAGGAATTGTGTCTGGTAATTGAGACATGGCTAATACGCCTTTTCTTACTCGTTTATTAAAATTAGCGTATTGCATGAGTTCTTTCGAAGGGTGGGTTTTATGCGGCGTGTATAATGTACCCCAAATTCTGGACAGATGATTAAGGTGTATTGGCTGACACTTTTTTGCATGTTCAGGAGGATGGCGGATGAGATCGATGCGGAAGAAATACGATGCAGGCATCGGCCAAGAAAAAGCCCGATAAAGGCCCATAAAGACGATTCAGGGAAATCTGCCAGACACGATTCCTGAGCTTATTATCAAAGAGACTACTGCTCGGAGGGTGATATAATGATCACTGTCCCTGATTTTTCTGAGGCGATCGCTGTTTTCAGGGCCTTTTACAGTTGCGCTGTGGATTCCACCTTCGATTGCCCCTTTTTAGTAGACCGCCTTTTCCGGTTTGCCGAATAGATATAGGAATTGTGCCGGGTCTTCAGATAAGAAAACGTTTTTCCGGCGGTTCGGTCATTTGGTATGCCGGCGCGAAAAACGGCGAAAAACCAAAAAATAAGCGGGTCCGCATAATGGGATAACCCGTTTCATTCAATCAATATATATTTTATGGTCGGGGCGAGAGGATTCGAACCTCCGGCCCCCTGAACCCCATTCAGGTGCGCTTCCAGACTGCGCCACGCCCCGACATTCAGCCTTAACTTATGAACTGAAACGTAACTTCAACCCCGCTCGGATACCATTTTTTTGAATATACGTCAAGGATTCAGGTGTTGTCTGGGATGCCACGGGAAGGATCAAAAGGATGAAAAAGCAAAAATATTGTTGTAAGCAACAGGTCCATATAGGGATAGATCAAAGGGGTACCGGCATGGTTCGGAAACTGAAATAATGTCAATCTGCACGCGAATTGAAGGTTTTGGGAAAACCGGCTTCTTGTAATCTGGCCAGTACCTCATATCTGTCGAGATCGTACCATTCGGAATATGCCTCAGCCACTGCAAAATACTGACCTGTCCTTATATTTGGGCAGAATATCTCTTCAACAATCGGGGAAATTCGTGAAATGGAATGCTCCGGAGCAGTTGGTATTGCCACAACTATCTTGCTTGCCCCTTTTCGCCGCATGGATTCTATGCATGCCAACATGGTGTAACCTGAGGCAATTCCATCATCTGCCATCAATATGGTTTTATTAACTACATTGGGGAAGGGTCTTCCAAGGCGAAATACACGATTTCTATCTTGCAGATCTGATTTTACCTTGGTTATTTTATCCTCTATTTCCTTCTGAGAAAGCCGAAGCAATGCTACAAGCTCGTTATTAAGAAACACATCCCCATCCAGTGTCACCGCACCAAAACCTGCTTCGGGATTTCCAGGTACTGGAATCTTTCTGACAATTATAAGATCAATCGGCAGTGAAAGGCCTTTTGCCACTTCGAGTCCTATAGGTACGCCACCTGAAGGTATGGCAAGGACAAGCGTCTCTTTTGCCTTTTCATAGTAAGGATTGAGCATTTCCGTAAGCACTTTTGCGGCATCGTCCCTGTCTTTGAAAACAAATCTCTTGTCACGCAGACCGGACAATTCGTAAATCTTTGCTGGCATTTGGACCTTCTTTTATACCCGTGCCTGATAAAATGCCGATGTCAGGGGCAATTCCCTCTCTAGTTAATCATATGCATGCGTACCCAGAACACACTTTACACCGAATTTTTTCTCAACTATTTCCTTGAATTGATCAAAGTCATGGTATTTGCACATGGGTATTGCTTTAACCATACAATTGCTGAGATGCACTGCATCAACCTCGACGTTCTTTTTGACCGCTCCTATATTGGATATCACGGCCCGCCCCGGACACTGGCAACGCAGAAAACCGACCAAGACCGGTTTTTCGTATTGAGCGAATTCCCCGTTTTTTTCCGCTACTGCATTAATACACTTGTATTCTCCAGGACATGCATACCCCTCATTCATATACGCACCGCAACCTATAATTAAGATGTTCATTTACTCCCCTCCTTGCATAGAAAATCTTAACCTGACTCAAGATATCAAAAGAACAGATATGTCTGACACAATATACCTTGCAGACTTGAATTTTGATATATTTTACCTGTCCGATTAAAAATATTCCAGTCCCATAATGGAAGTTTGAAAAATAATGGAGAATCCGGGCATAAGCTCTGAAGTTATTTTTACGATTGAGTATATTGAATAAATACGCTTTTTAACGGATGATACTTGTGCGGACAATGGGAGAGAGTATATTACCCGTATTTAAGAGGAAAGTGTCATTTTGAGGAGCTTGACTGATTGTAATCTTATTTAATAACAGGGGGTAGGTATTTATTCCCTCGCTCGAAATGGCAAAAAGAGGGTTTTAGCTAAGCGACCGACTAATCTGTATGCCAAGACGCCGTATTGCAAATCTGCTAGATCGATTGGTCCCAAGGGGCGGTCTAGTCCTAATGGTAATGGCTGTTGTGGTTGGGGCAGGGACAGGGCTTGCTGCTGTCTTTTTTATCCGACTTATAGCCCTCATACAGAACTTTTCTTATACCGAGGCCATGGTCCTTTATCCGTCTCTGGGACGTCTGTGGCTTATCCTTATTCCTGTGTCGGGAGCACTCATCGGCGGCCCCATTATTGCCTACTTTGCCACGGAGGCTAAGGGACACGGCGTACCCGAGGTCATGAAATCGCTGATCCTGCACAGCGGCCGTATAAGACCGAGGGTTTCCATAGCAAAGATTTTTGCTTCGGCCCTTTGTATCGGCTCAGGCGGTTCAGCCGGCCGGGAAGGTCCTATCGTCCAGGTGGGCTCTGCCTTGGGGTCCACTGTAGGTCAGTGGCTGCGCCTTTCGGATGAGCGTATAAAGAACATGGTGGCCTGCGGAGCGGCTGCGGGAATCGCGGCTACATTCAACGCACCTATTGCAGGTGTAGCATTTTCCTCAGAATTATTGATGAGCGAATACCAGGTCTCAATGCTTGGTAATGTAGTAATCGCATCCGTATCTTCAAGCATTATCAGCCAGATCTTTCTGGGGGCCCGTCCGGCCTTTGAGGTGCCCAGCTATGTTATGCACTCACCCTGGGAAATCCTGTTATATGCTGTGCTTGGTATTCTCGCTGCCCTTGTCGGCATAATGTTCATTAGGATGCTCGATGCCTTTGAAGAGCTGTTTGATCATTGGAAATTTCCCCAGGCCTTTAAACCGGCTGTAGGGGCATTGTTTCTGGGTATCCTGGCTTTTACATATCCTTATATGTCCCGGGTCTTTCATGCTTCTGCTGAAGAATTCAGCCTTGGGCTGCCTTTGATTGAGAATTTACCCCATGTTTATGGTTCAGGTTTTCCATTTATGAATGATGCCCTGCAAGGCAACGCATCATTCTTACTGCTTGCGGTATTGGTTTTTCTCAAACCCTTGGCAACCTCATTTACTCTGGGGTCGGGCAATTCCGGCGGCATCTTTGCGCCGTCCCTGTTCACAGGGGCAGTGCTTGGCGGGGCCTATGGATATATTGTCGGTGCCTTTTTCCCGAATATCGTAGGGGAGGTCGGGGCCTATGCACTTGTAGGTATGGCTGCGGTCTTTGCTGCCGCAGCGAGGGCCCCGCTTACCTCAATACTTATAGTCTTTGAGATGAGCGGGGACTATCACCTGATTTTGCCTCTTATGACCGCGAGTATTGTGGGATCAAGTCTCACACAGTGGTTACATCCTGATTCCATCTACACACTAAAGCTGACCAAGAGGGGAATCCGCTTCGAGCAGGGGAAAGACCTCGATGTCATGCAAGGGGTCCTGGTAGAAGAAGTCATGAATCATGCACCCATCACGGTTCACAAGGACCAGTCCGTGGCGGAACTCTTTGCCATTTTTCAGGAGACCCATCTTTATGGATTTCCTGTCATGGAAAATGATGAAGACCTTTACGGCATAGTCACCCTGCAGGACATGGAACGGGCGCTTGACCGGAAGGGCGTAATGATTCGTTCTCTCAAGGTGGGTGACGTATCTACTTTAGATACTGTTACGGTCTTTCCGGATGAACCCATATGGTCTGCCATACGCAAGATGGGGCACAGGGACCTTGCGAGGCTTCCGGTAGTCTCGCGTCATGCCGAGCAAAAATTACTTGGGCTTATCAGCCGAAGCGATATCTTGCGGGCCTACGATGTGGGGTTGCTGAAAAAGCAACAGGCCCAACATGTTAGGGAACGTATGGCGCTCAGAAAGGTTTCGGATGTTGAATTCATCGAGGTCAGGATAAATCCAGGTTGCGCCTATGCGGGTAAAAAGCTGGCGGAAATCAAGTTGCCACAGAGTGCTACTGTGATTTCCATTGAGCGCGACGGCAACGTGCTTATCCCGAATGGAAGCACAGAGATTCTACTTAAAGACCAGCTGACAATCTTTTGCCAGACAGACCTGGTTCAAGAGATACGCATGAAATTTGCCGCTGGTTGTCTTTTTTAAAGGCCTACAGCACTATGTATCATGAGTCGAAGAACCCGAGTTGGGATTAAGCGCATTTTGAAAATCCGCAGGACCGGCACAGGAAGCAGCCGCTCTCCGGTTCAAGCACCGCCCCGCACTCAGGACAGTTCATAATAACGGGCCCTCCTTTTTTTATGTTGACTCCGCTCACGGATGCCAATACTTTGGCAATAGCGTCGGGACAGGAAAGAATCTGACCTCCTTCATGCCAGATAGGAGACGGGCAACGTATGCCCGCAAGCTGGCTCACAATGGACTGGACCCTGATCCCGGAACGGAGTGCAAGGGAAATCAATCTGCTTTCAGCCTCAATCTGACAAGCGGCGCAGCCACCGGTCTTACCCATTTGGGCAAATACCTCACAGATATCCTTATCATCCCAGTTGACGGTTACATAGAGATTTCCACAACCTGTCCGTACCCGCTCTGTAATACCGTGAGTTTTAGGCGGCCTTGGTCTTGGAGCGATTTTCCCGCTGGTATTTTCCTGAAGGCATTTTTCCAATGAGCCGATCCATTTTTTTCCCTTTTTCAGACTTAAGACCTGGGTCGGTCTGCTGCCGCTACGATATATTGTTATTCCTTTAAGACCTTTATCCCAAGCCAGCAGGTATGCACTGCGGATGGAGTCCTTGCTCACCCCTTCAGGAAAGTTAATTGTTTTAGATACCGCATTATCAATATCTTTCTGGAATGCGGCCTGTATGGCTATATGGTCCTCGGGTGAGACGTCCATGGAGGTGACGAATATTTTCTTCAGCTCTTCCGGTACTTCATCCAGATCTTGAATGGATCCGGCTTTTGCGATCTTTTCCATCAAGGCCTCAGAATATTTGCCGGCGTCTTTCATTGCCTTTACAAACAGGGGATGTGTCTCTACAAGCTCGGTACCATCAAGCACGCGGCGGATATAGCTGATTGCAAACAGAGGTTCAATGCCGCTTGATGCCCCTGCAATGATGCTTATAGTACCGGTTGGTGCGATAGTAGTGGTAGTGGCATTTCTCATTGAAGGAGTGTTCGGATTATCGTAAATGCTTGCTTTGTAAGCAGGGAAATTCCCTCGCTTTACTCCAAGCTCAGCAGAGGCCGCTTTTGACTCCTTATCTATAAAAGACATGAGTTCCTCAGCCAGGGAAACGGCCCTGTCGGAGTTATAGGGAATTCTCAAATATATCAGGAGATCAGCAAATCCCATGATCCCCAAGCCTATCTTGCGGGTCAGGAGCGTCATATCGCGGATTTCTTTGAGAGGAAATTTATTGACATCTATTACATTGTCCAAAAAATGGACTGCATGCCACACTATATCCTTAAGGGCGTGAAAGTCTATGTTGCCATCTTTAACAAATTTGCCCAGATTGATAGAACCCAGGTTACATGATTCGTAAGGTAGAAGTGGTTGTTCACCACAGGGATTTGTGCTTTCGATTTCTCCCAGATCAGGAGTAGGATTCGACTTGTTGATTCGGTCCAGGAATACGATTCCGGGTTCACCGCTATTCCAGGCTGAATTCACTATTTTGTCGAAAATGGCTGATGCTGATATCCATCGGACCTCTTTCCCGGTCCTGGGGTTAATCAGCGCATAATCGCTTCCAAGCTCAACGGCCTCCATAAATTTTTCTGTCAATGCCACGGAAATATTAAAGTTGTTAAGCCTGTCGATATGGGTCTTGGTGTGAATAAATTCTTCAATATCGGGATGATCTACTCTTAAAATGGCCATGTTGGCACCGCGCCTGGTGCCGCCTTGCTTGACTGTCTCAGTAGCCACATCAAATATGGTCATAAAGGAAATCGGACCGCTTGCGATTCCCTGTGTGGATTTGACCCGGTCTCCCTTGGGACGTATCCTTGAGAAGGAAAAGCCTGTGCCTCCGCCGCTCTTGTGAATCATGGCAGTATGCTTTATCGTCTCAAAAATGCTTTCAATAGAGTCGTCAATTGGAAGCACGAAGCAGGCTGAGAGCTGTCCAAGCTCTCTGCCCGCATTCATTAAGGTGGGAGAATTAGGCATAAATTTAAGAGAAGTCATAATTTCATAAAAAATCTCGGTAAGGGCATCTATATCGGCATTCTTATTATAAATAAGATCTGCCCGGGCAATTCTATTAGCCACCCTCCTGAACATCTCTTCAGGAGTTTCGAGATTTTTGCCATGATCATCTTTTTTCAGATATCTGCGGGCCAATACCACAAGTGCATTATCAGTCAGCAATAAATCCGTTCTGGGTAGACCACTGTCCGTAATTGATGGAGCCGTTCTGCTGGATTCTATTGAATTTGCCATGTTATATATCCTCTGTTTCCCTCATTATAAGGGAATTTCTGGCCTTATATCTATTCGGATAAAAAGCATAGACCTTATGAAAAATTGAAGCAATCATCCAGATTGAGTTTTTTCAAAGAGATCACTGATAAATATATACAATCACTACTGTCCCAACGTTTAATCGAATAATTTCAGTTGCTTGCTGAGAGTCTCAGGGGCTGACTTGTAATCACTTAGGTCAAACACCTGTAATAACGGTATTTTCTCAAATACAGTCACGCTCACAATCTGTAACATAGTGTACAAACTGGCCTCAATTCGATACTGCTTTTTAATGATAGCCACGGCAACATAGACTGAAACGGCTATCCAGATTTGGGTTTTCAGCGCATTTTCGGAGGTTCCGAAAAACGACTTGATTCGGAGATGCTGTTTGATCCATTTGAAAAACAACTCCACTTGCCAGCGGCACCGGTAGAGATCTGCAATCACCTGTGCCGGGAGGGTAAAGTTGTTTGTCAAAAACACCAGTAATTTGTCGTTTTCGGCATCGAAACACTTTACGCGGCGAAGGGTTGCCGGATAATCCTTGGCCGAATAATAGCCGTTTAAGCGAACCGTCTGATCGCACCGCAAGCTGGTTTCCTTGTCTACAGGGTGAGAATAGATACGGGCGAACTTGAAATTTGACTTTGCTCTGATGACGAAAAAGGAGCCCCAACAGTTCAGGGTATATAGACGAGAGAAGTCCAGATAGCCCCGATCCATGACATAAAAGCTGCCGGGTTCTGGAATCAGCTCGTCCAAAATGTTGACGTCGTGCAGTTTGCCATCGCTGATTGACAAAAATGTCGGGATATTGCCACGCAGATCCAGCAGGGTATGGAGCTTGACTGCCGCTTTTGTTGAGCGAAAATGAGCCCGGGGGAAGGTCGACAAGCTGAGGTCGATGGTGGTGGAATCGAGTGCGTAGACTGTTTCTTCTAGCTCGATGCCAAAATCCTCTTTGTGGTAAAGGTCTCGAGCAATACAGATGAGGACTTGAGCAAAGTCGGCGTAAATTCGCCAATCGCGAACCTTGTTGGCGTTGGCCAGCGTGTTTCTTGAGATGCCACCGCGGATGCCCATGTGGTACAATTTGCTTTTCTGAGCACGCAGGCAGGCTTCGATATCGCGCAAGCTTTCCCGGTAAGTGAGTTGAGCGAATACCATGCTGAGGTACTGGTCGTAGCGACCGAACTGCTTGACTTTGTAGTTGCCACGGTATCGGGAAATACACTGCCGTAGATGATATAAGGGCAATTGATCGATCACCTGCGAGAAAATTGTTTTGCCTGAGTTCATTGCCGACCCTCCCCTGAGTTGTTTCAGGGGGATTAAAACAGGGATCAGCAAATTTGAAATCGTTAACAGGCATTTTTTCTTGTATGTCTATAAATATCAGTTATTTGTATTCTGTAAAATTCACAACGTTGGGACACCAGTGATATACAATATATAGTAGATTAATATTCTTTAAACCCTCATTTATGTGCCGGTTGATTTAATGTCCCTATCGGGGATGGTTGAAATCCCTCGCCTTTAGGCGAAGAAAAGTTTATATCTGTCGCTATGCGACGTTACAAAATAGGAGCCCATACCAAAACCGACCTGAAGGTCCATTTAGTCTGGGTCTCCAAATACCGAAAACGAGTGTTGACTGGGCAAGTAGCGATACGAGCACGAGATATACTTCGACAAACAGCAATTGAACATGAGGTTGATATAATCACGGGTAAAGTAGCTGTTGATCATGTGCATATGTTTGTTGCCTATCGTCCCACTCAAAATATTAGCAAAATCATGCAGTGGCTCAAGGGCATAAGCTCCCGTATTTTGCTTTCTGAGTTTCCACATCTGCGGAAACAGTTTTGGGGTCGACATTTTTGGGCCAGAGGATATTTGGCTGTAAGCTCCGGCAATATTACCGACGAAATGATTCATGAGTATATTGAATCCCAAGA
>DQXT01000074.1 GCA_011042225.1 Deltaproteobacteria bacterium
AAAAGCGGCAATGGACGATAATTTTACAATACTTTGCCCACGACCAGGTAAAACGATGATTAATTCGTTTGTGACCGCCTTAATGCGGATGACCGCATGAAATTTTTCCAGGAAACTTCAGCTCTATAAAACTTTATTGCATAAGGTGAGTATTATGTATCTAGTAAGGCAGCATCAGAAAGACGGTAGCATAAAATATTTCATCAGGCATTCCTATCAGAGTGGGTCAGGTACATGGCTTAACAAAGGCCTGTTTGATCTGGGATACGATCCTGAAAAATATATAGTCTATGTGGGGGACAGGGCATTCTATATTGACCCCGCCGTGGAGGAAGCCATTTCATCCCAGGGGGTTGTTTATAATGACAAGGAGCTGGAGGGGATCTTTATGCCCTTTCTGGAACCTGAAATTCGCAGGGTTGTGGAACAATTCGATAAACGTGGGTATAAAAGGCACAGATACAGCAAAGCAGAGCTTGCAGCCATGCAGAGGGACATCCATTCTTTTGACCGGCGAAGACTGTGCTTTCTAAAATTCTGTCATACAGATATAGAGAATCTGTCAAACCAGCCCCTGCCCTTTTTCAATATATTGCTCAACAAGTCCAGGGATGAAATCGAGCAGCTCCTTGAAGGTATGGAATTTATGCTCAGTCCGCCTGAGAAAAGGAAGTATCTATATGCCATATTTGATATTCCCGGGCGTTTTTCCCCCAGACTTACCCGTTTTATTCCGGACGCGCAGGATCAGGACCTAATTGATAAATACTTGCTGGAAGAGATCTGCTGGCTTGACCGGGATTCTACTTTTTTAGATCAAGGCGCAGTCCCTTGGGAGACCAAAGGTATCCATCCTTATCTGCGAAAATATCTGATCCAATACTTTGATGTTTCGTATAGACGACCGGTTACTGACACCGGTGCCGGATACAGAACGAAAAGAGACGGAAGTGTATGGCAACCTCCTGCAAAATCCGCAGATAAAAAGCATTTTAAGGCGATGGGGATAAGCGCTAAAGAATTTTCGCGCATGGGAAAGAAGGAATTTGTCTTGCTGTTCAGACGCAAGGCCAAGGAACTGCATCCCGACAAGGGAGGAAATCACGAGGCATTTATAGCGCTGCAACAGGCATATCAGGTACTTATACATAGGAAAAAACAGCACAACTGCAAGTGATCTGTTAATGCTTGGCATATTGGTGCCCCCGGCATGATTCGAACATGCGACACCAGGATTAGGAATCCTGTGCTCTATCCCCTGAGCTACGGGGGCTACAAACGGAAGAGCGATAACATAGTGTTTGCGTTGCTGTCAAGTTCAATAAGACTACTTAATGTTTAAGATCGTTTATGACTACATGCAAATTAAATTTTAGAAATCTTCTTGCCATAGAGACATCCTGCGATGAAACCGCGGCTGCTGTTCTGAGGGATGGCCGTCAGTTGATGAGCAATGTGGTAGCATCTCAGGTCCACATCCACAAGGAATACTGGGGGGTCGTTCCTGAATTGGCTTCAAGACACCATCTTGAAGACATAGTAAGGATTGTGGAAAAGGCACTTCTGGACGCAAAAACAGACAGGTCAGCAATAGATGCCATAGCGGTTACCCAGGGTCCCGGACTGGTGGGTTCTTTGGTTGTCGGACTCTCCTTTGCCAAGGCCATGGCAATGGCCTGTGATATTCCCCTGACAGGCGTAAATCACCTTCATGCACATCTCTCTTCTGTTTTCCTGTGCGAGGACGTTCCCTCATTTCCCTTTCTGGGTCTTGTGGTATCCGGTGGCCATACAAACCTCTATGTTGTTAACAGCTTCCTTTCAGCAGATCTCCTGGGCCAGACCAGGGACGATGCCGCAGGAGAGGCCTTTGATAAAGTGGCCAAGATGATCGGTCTTGAATACCCGGGAGGCCCTATAATCAGTCAACTTGCTGAAAGAGGAGATCCGGGGGCATTTTCTTATCCAAGGGCAAAACTCCCCGAAACACCTCTTGATTTCAGTTTCAGTGGTCTTAAGACCTCTGTTTTGACCTCGGTAAGGAAATTGTCCAATCAAGGCCCGCTACCCGTTGAGGATATCTGTGCCTCATTTCAAGAGGCGGTTGTTGACGTGCTTGTGGAAAAGACCTTATTTGCTGCAAAAAACTATGATATACGTAGCATAGCCGTGACAGGAGGGGTTGCGACCAATTCCAGGCTTCGAGCCAGGATGGCAGAGGAGGCAAAAAGGCTTGGCTGTGAGGCCTATTTCCCATACCCTGAATTGTGTACCGATAATGCCGCAATGGTTGCCCTGGCTGGTTATCATCAGATAAAGGCCGGGATTTTGCTGACGGAAGACGCTGATGTCTACTCCAGGCTTCCATCTCTTGATATTTAAGAAGGATATTATTTAAAGGAAATAAATATGGGGGAACTTGCCCCTGCCAATAAGAAAAGAAACAGTCTCAGTTCCGGGAAAGACGAAAAGGGGATCAGTCCCGGGAGAACAATGAGATATCAGTGGCTTCGTTTATTGAGGCTGAGAGGAGACCCATTAGTTCTTGCGCGGGGTGTAGCCATTGGGATTTTTGTTGGACTTACCCCTACAATTCCATTCCACACTGTTCTCATAATCTTTTTTTGTGCTGTCGGCAGGGGCAATCTGGTGGCAGGGATTATTGTCAGTTTTCTGGTAAGTAATCCCCTAACCATTCCGTTGCATTATTATTTATCCTGGAAAGTAGGCGCCATACTTACAGACAGCTCGCTCTCATGGGAAACCGTAAAGAACTTCATGGATATGGACTATGATCTAAATATGTTTGAAGCAGTAAAATTGCTATATATAAACAGCTTCAGGTCAATGCTATCCATACTGCTTGGAGGAATAGTCTTTGCTCTTCCTCTTGCAATAGCCGCCTATTTTTCAGCCCTGTTTCTATACAGGAAACGCCGGAAAAGGCGAAATAATCGTATTATAAAAACCAAACATAATGATTCATCAAAACCCGATAAACAAAACTTCGATCACTAGTTTCCGTGAGTCAAACCCGCCACTGCCCAAAAGCTCTCTTGGTCAAAACTTTCTTGTACATCATGGCACCATTGAGACCATAATAGAACTATCAGGCATACGGCCTGGAGATAAAGTGGTGGAACTGGGTGCGGGGCTCGGGGCTATGACTACGGAGCTTTCAAAGAAGGCGGCCGGAGTTATTGCCCTGGAAATAGACGAGCGACTGATCAACTGGGTCAGGGAAAAGCGGTCTTTACCGGAGAATGTGGAATTACGTCATTCAGATATCCTAAAGGTCTCCTTTCAGGGTCTTGCGGAAGAGATGGGAGGCGCTCTCAACATAATAGGCAACCTGCCCTATAATATTTCGAGTCAGGTAGTCTTCAGGCTGATTGAAGAACGTGATTATATAAACAGGGCTACATTGATGTTTCAAAAGGAGGTTGCCGAGCGTCTTATATCCTCGCCCGGAAGCAAGCATTACGGCATTTTATCCGTTATTACGGGATATTGCGCCGACATCGCCAGATTAATGGACATACCTCCGGGACTTTTTCGCCCCCGTCCCAAGGTAACATCGACTTTAGTACAAATGGAGTTCAGAAAGCCTTCAATAGTCGCGGTGGATTTCGCGTTTTTTAAAGATGTTGTCCGGCAGGCATTTCAAAAAAGGCGAAAGAAGTTGATAAACGCCCTTAAGGGACTGGCTTCCTTTTCGCAGGATGAAATACTTCATTCACTGGAGATCTGTGGAATAGATCCTGGCTACAGGGCCGAGGTCTTGAGCATTGAAGATTTTGTGAGCCTGTCAAACACCCTGGCCCGCGCCGTCTCTTGCCGTAACAATATACCAGAGGACATTATACGCTGATTACCTTATCTGCGAGTTGCAGGCTTGTCACGATATCCAGCATGTTAGTGGTCTGACCGACCCTTTTTTGATCCAGTAGATCGAAGTGTGTTAGGCAGGTGCCACACACCAGAATGCTTACGCCCTGGGCCTCAAGATGCTGAATGGCAGGCAATGTCTTGGCACCCTCAATCGTAAGCTTTATCCCGCTATTGAGGAAAATCAATCTCCAGAGTGACTTTCCCATCTCATTGAGCGTATTCAGGAAATTGAGCATAAGACCTGCTCCCAGAACATCGTCTCCAGAACCCAGAGTATCTTTGTTGATCATCACCAGCGTCTTCTCACCTGAGGCGACCGGCTCTTCGCCCATAGATTCGGCGACGGTTTTCTCGGACCTTTCGGCCATGATCTCAAAGTCATTGTCATTTTGCTTAACCGACGCATTGAAGCCCTGGCTTTCGACAAAACGAACAACGTTACGAGCCGCTGCGACATTGTCAACTGCTATTTTAAATACCAGGGCATGGGGATTGGCTTCAATAAAGTCCTTGGTCCTCAGCACCGGCTTGGGACAGTCAAGCCCCCGGCAATGCAATATTTCCATACCACCTCACATTTGCATTCATCCTGTCTGAATAATGGAAATTCTTATACTGTTAGATTACAGTGGAATAATTTAAGGATATTGGCTAAATGTCAAATAGATAATACTGATCGCTCAATTGATTGCTATTTAAGATTTCAATAACGGAAAATCGAAGCAACGTATTATATGGAGCATTTTCACCGGAATCAGTGACTGCATATGGAAGATCTTTCTGAATTCATTGTATATAACATGAAATTCGTACGCAATTCGGCCGGTGTAGGCTCTTTTACCTGCGTACCCGTAAATGAAATGAGTATTCAGCAGGTGCTTGATTACCTGAAGGCACATCCCAATGACCAGTTCATGCATAATTATCTGCTGTTTACACTGGCGGAATACGATCAAGACAGGCTTGAGGATCTGATTGAGCAAAGAAAAGAAGACACTCAATTCCTGTCGGCTATTTACGAGATAAGTATATTAAGCGGATTTCAGGCTTTGCGCGACAAGCTTGAAAGGATGGGTGCGAGAGAGCTCGCCGGGTACACCCCCTTGGTTTTTGCAAGATGGGCTTTGAACAGAGATTCTCCTGCTCATCTCTTCTGGACAGGCGTGTTTGCAAAGAACACCTATAATCACGAACCACTTCCCTCCCTGAGTGAGATTGAGTTTCCCATACCATTTGATCCTGATGGTATCGATCCGGACAGAAAAGACACGGTGCATATAAAGGAAATCTGTGCCAAAGCAGACACAGGGTCCATTATGAAGGGGATTTCCACGAGGGGAAAAACAGCATTAGAGACTGTACAGGATGTCGAGAAAAGATTCTCCAATATCGATCTGATTCTCGGGACCGAACGGGAGACGGCCTGGTCTCTCAGTCCTTGCGCGCTGGAAAGATCATGGAGAACAGAGGTACAGGCTGCAGTGGGAAGGAACAGGTGGAGACTGACCATTCCTCAAACAAGCTACGGAAAAGGCCTGGAAGAAGACCATGCACGGGCCTCTTGTCTTATGGAGATAGTGGAAAGATATTCATCTTTTGCAAGTTTTGCCCATGATTCGACTATGGGATACAAAAACGAGTTTAATCTTGTCAGATCCAGCTACACTGATTTAGTGAAACAGGGGCTTTCTGTGCTGGATCCCAATACCATGAATCTTGAAGTCCCTTACGAAGACCAGGCATTGTACTGGATAACAGGCCGGGAAACTGGTGAAGACAAGGATACCGAGATATATCTGCCCGCCCAGTTTGTCTTTTTGTTCTGCAACCTAGATGAAACGGCCCTGACCAGCGGGGTGTCATCAAACGGCCTTGCTTCGGGCAATACTGAAAATGAGGCCAGGCTGCATGCCTTGATGGAATACCTGGAAAGAGATGCCGAGAGAGTTGCACTTTACTCCCCAGAGAGGTGTTTCACCCTGGAGGCGGAAGATCCCAGAATAGCCCATCTCCTGAACAGGTGTCGGGAAATAGGTCGCTATATACAGTTTCTGGATTTGACCACTGATCTTGGAATGCCTTGCTACAAGGCCTTTATACAGATCGGGGATGAATTCGTAAAGGGTTGCGCGGCCGACCTGAGTGGAAAAACCGCAGTGGTATCTGCATTGACCGAGCTGGCATATCCTTATTTTGTCAGATCAAATCCCCCTCCGGCAGGACAAAGGAGCATAAAATACGAGGAACTCCCTGATTATTCATCAGGGGATGTAGGTCGCGACCTGGATACACTGGAGAAACTGCTGCTGTCGAACGGCCTTAAACCGATCTATGTGGATTTGACAAGAAAGGACCTGGATATACCCGTGATCAGGGCGTTTGTGCCGGGCCTGGAGTTCATGACCATATTAGACAGGTTCTCTAATTTCAGCAAAAGACAATTCAGAAACTATCTTAAGACAGTCGGTGTCACTTGAGTAAAAATACTGCCTTTCATAAATAAAGATTGTTCCCGGCTGAATCCACGCCAGCTGATCAGGTCAAAACCTTCATCTCTTTTCATTCGGTCTTTCTGTTTGCGTGCCCTTATCCCTTTTTCCTGTCACCTGACAGGATTCGCGCATTCAGGTGGATATTCCGAGTCTGGGCAGTATGTGGACCTGCAACACATACCATATACCTATAAAGGCAATTATAAGCAGAATTTCTTTCATTTTTTGTTCCTTATTCAATATGTAAAGGTATATCCGAACAGTTTTTTGACTACTGGAAAAAATACCGGATATGTCCATTATTATTAATATAAGACATCGAACGGCCCCTGACAAGCTTATCGGTTTTTGTCCGGATTTATTCAATATGGTCGGGCATGAGATGCTCCCGCTTGCCTAAAAGCACAGGGTAAAAAGAGGAGAACAAGAAGCAAAGATAAGAGCTGAATCCTGAAGATCCTGAAATCCGAAATTTTTAAATGACGAAAGGGTCTTCGATAAGAATTCCTTAGTCTGCGTGGGTCTGTGGTTAACATACATAATTCAGGGAAGGTAAGTGTTAGCATATATAGTGAAAAAAGGGTCTTACAGATATTTTGAATAATTTAAAAATGTTTTCAGTAAGTTATGATACTTGGCGCCAATTATCTCTTAAACTCCTGTTGAAGAACTCAAAGAGGTTCAAAAGTACCTGTAAAGTTCATTCAGAAACGGCGTCCCATAGTTCATTTTCAGGTTTTTAATGGATAACATGTTACTTGCTCCACTCATAAAAAACTTTCAGATCATTACAATGGCTGCGGGGCAAAATTCCTTCATGCTGGAGTCTTCCGACCACGATTCCCGGCGCGATCCCTATTTCTCTTGAAAACCTTGTAATGGCTGCCTTGCTGATCCTCGATTTTTTAACAGAGCATAAGAAATTTCGAATTTCTTGCACAGGGATCAAAAAATTAGCGGCAAACTTATTGGCTTCATCCTCCTTTTTACCCTTATTCTCATCGTTGTCGACGAACACTTCTCTTTTGCCGTGTAACAGAATATGTCCCGCCTCATGGAAAAAAGTGAACCAAAGCTGATCGTTACTTTTATATCTTAGGCTCAACTGAATCAGAGCCTTATTAGGTGTAAGCCATCTGGTTGCACCACTGACCCTGGTTTTTTTAAGTTCGGGAACGAAAACAGCCGCAACTCCTGCTTCAGCACAAAGTCGTTTCGTCTTAGGGACAAATACTTCAGGCGGATGGGCCGTAAGCAGCCTGATCTCCGCCAGGGCCTTCTTAAATCCGGACTTATCATAAGGGCGGCAATCGATCACCAGGGCGGCCAATTCTCCATATCGGAGCCAGGCGGCCATCGACCAGGGATTACTTCTGAAAGCCGGTGATTTTCGGAAGGAAACTGTGCCAGCATTCCAGACTTCGTGCCATTGCTTAGGTGAAGCAACACCAAAAAAATTCAAAAGTTTTTTTAACTGCTCCACCTTGTCTTCATTAAAACCAATCCATTCTTTTTGATTCAATTCTTTGATGGGGAAGTTGTCTAGCCAGCGAATCTCTTTTGTCAAACGGTGGTGTTCTTCAATACGGGCAAGGTCTGCACGGTAATTTTGTTCAAGATTGTTCCAGAAGCCGGCTGGAACGCCCAAGACCCTTTCCAGATGCATGGCGGTCTCCGACGTTATAGGAGCCTTCCCTTTAATTATCTCGTTAATGGTTTTTTTTCGTCTTCCTGTTCTTTCTGCAAGTTCGGCCTGAGACATTCCCCTCTCTTCGAGAGTCTCTAAAAGAATCTCGCCTGGAGGAATAATGTGATCCGGCACATACTGATTCTGAATAGCTCTATCCATGAGTATCCTCCACACCAAGGATGGTAATAGTAGAAACCTTTGTCCAATCTATGCCACCGTCCCGTCTGATTGGCGGTGGATTATCGGTTGGTTTAAAAATGAGTCTGTAGGGATGATCTAAATCCATGGATAATTGTCCGGCCCGATCTCCTCTCAATTCATGACACCGCCCAGGCAAATTCCGCAAGTCATCCAAAACGGCAGCTGCACGAAGTTGAGAAATACGTCGATCTATTATTTTGGCCCTAACTTTTCCATGTCGTTTAACCAGAAGCTTTTCGGTATTGAATTCTTTTCGAAGTTTGTCTTTACTAAAAATTATATCCATTATGGATAATTTAGTCAAATATTTTGTTTACGTATTTGGTTAATAAAACATGAAGATATTTATTGAGCTTTCTATCTGTATTTACTTTCCACAATGGTGATTTCTTCCTGAGTAAGGCCATAGAGGTCATAGACCAGGGTGTCTATTTCCTTTTCGAGGAAGGGGACGTCGGGGCTGTCGGGGTCAGAAAGGATTTTTTCGACGAGTTCAATGATGGGGGCTTTTTTAGAGATGGAAACGGGCAACACAGGTAAGTCCTTCATAAAAACCTTGCTTGGCTCAAAGAAAGCGCCTTTTAAAAGAGGTAAAGTTGCGTGAAACCAATATGCTACCAGTTTAGAATTTAGTATTCCCAACAAGTATAAATCATCTATTGGAATAATAAATGCTTTTTGAAAAACATGCAACTACTTGATTTTCTTGAGCCTATAGCTGGGAGAGCCTTTTGCAGATGTAGTGAATCGTCACAATTTATAGAAAACACTTAACCAATAAGGACTGAGTGGCCTCTTATCATTGGTGTCTCAAGAAAGACCCTGTCAAAAATTTTAAATGGGAGCGCTTCAGTCACTCCTGATAGGGCATTGCGTTTATCACGGGCTTTTGATACTGCACCTGATTTATGGTTGAATTGAATTTGCAAAAAAAATTATGACTTATGGCAGGCAGAGCATACATCAAAGGATTGGGAGAAAGTAAAAGCCATTTCTCACAAGTTACTCCATGCCAATGCATGATAGGAACAGTGAGATCGGGTAAGGGGAGGTTTTTCTCCTCGTTTTCTTGCAGCGGCAATTTAGGAGGGTGAG
>DQXT01000132.1 GCA_011042225.1 Deltaproteobacteria bacterium
GGAACCCTCCTCATATCAAAGATGCATACCACTCCCTTAAGAGGTTTTCTGGCCTCGATATAACCCTCTACCAGCCTGTGCCACTTTTGCTGAACGTGTTTCGGGGCCTTTGCAAACCCATAGCCAGGGAGATCGACAAAATAGACTGAATCATTGACAAGGAAAAAGTTCAGAGACTGAGTGAACCCCGGCCTTGAGCTGACTTTTACCAGGTTGTGCCTCCCCAGGAGACGATTCAGAAGACTGGATTTGCCCACATTAGACCTGCCGGCAAACGCCACTTCCGGCAGCCCGGGTGGGGGTAGCTGAGAGAGCTTATAGGCACTTGTAATAAAGGCGGCCTTAATGATTTTCGCTGCCACTGGATCTAGAGGACTTTATTGAGGGCATGCTCTATGATTCCTTGGGCACCCGCGGCCATAAGCCGTGGGATAATTTCCCTTACTTCCGCCTCGTTTATTACCGTCTCTACAGAACACCACTCCTGTTTATACAGCGGAGAAACCGTGGGGGCATTCAGGCTGGGCAGTATATCCACCACTGCCCCCAGCCTTTCCTTGGGAACGTTCATCTTGAGCACTACAAGACGATCCGCACGCAAAGCGCTCTGCAGAAGCATGGATATCTGCTCAATCTTTTTCCTTTTCCATGGGTCTTCCCATGCATGTCTGTTGGCTATCAACTGGGGATTGGACTCCATCAGCTCTTCTATGATCATCAGTCCGTGGGCATTGATGGTGCTTCCGGTCTCTGTCACCTCGACAATGGCGTCGGCAAGCCCTGAGGCGACTTTGCCCTCGGTGGCGCCCCAGGAAAACTCAACTTTTACATCTATTCCACGTTCTGAAAAATAACGCTTGGAAAAGTTGACAAGCTCTGTTGCTATCTTCTTCCCCTGAAGGTCTTTGACAGAACGGCAGGGAGAGTCGGCCGGTACGGCCAGGACCCATCGGGCAGGGCGCTTGCTTACCTTGGAGTATATCAGGTCTGCCACAACAACAATGTCCGAATCATTCTCCAGGATCCAGTCGCGTCCTGTAATGCCGACGTCAAGGATTGCCTGCTCAACATAACGTGACATCTCCTGTGCCCTGCAGATGCTGCAGACTATATCCGGATCGTCTATACTGGGGAAATAGCTCCTGTGGTGGACCTCTATACGCCACCCTGATTTTGAAAAGAGTTCAATTGTAGCCTTTTCAAGACTCCCCTTCGGTATACCCAGTTTAAGTTGGTTCACTTTTTATAAATCTCCTCTGGATCAAAAACAGGCTCTCCTATAGTAACCAGGGAATCACCCTGGACTTTTCGATAAAAGCAGCTCCGGTATCCTTTATGACACGCCGCGCCACCCAATTGTTCCACCTTTACCAGTATTGTATCCAGATCGCAGTCCGTATAGGCAGCCTTCAGTAACTGAACATGGCCGGAGGTCTCACCTTTCAGCCACAGTTTGTCCCGGGAGCGGCTCCAGTAGTGGACCCGGCCTGTCTCCAGAGTCTTTTCCCATGCCTGTCTGTTCATATAGGCCAGCATGAGTACCTCACCTGTTTCATGGTCCTGGGCTATAACCGGCAGCAGGCCGTTACCTTTATCAAAGCAGAGATCTTTTATATTTGTCATGAAGCGGATTTTTAATGGTCATGGTTAATTGTGTCAAGGCTACAAAATCATTAGCAGGAGGCATTTTTGTCTGACCAGACAACCCGGCCACCTTATTATTTCCTTCTTCATTTGGTTTTATATAGCGCAACTGATGGAAGAACGTAAAAAATATCGTTATTTAAAGGGGCAGAAAAGAAAATGAACTACCCCGCCGCAAGCGGACGGGGTATCTCGAATTGCAAGGAACGCCTCAAGCGGCGGGGAGTAGAACCCCAATGGATTCAAGACCTTATAAATCATTGTCGGAACAATCCTATAACAGTGAAGTCATTTCTGGAAAAATCCGGATGACTCGTGTAAAAAGCTTATAACCAAGTCCTTATAGGAGAAAGAATATTATCAATCAAAAGACCGGATCTGATACCAAGGGCCCTGTGATATCCTTTCATCCCATGATTAAAGGCGATATCTTTTACTGGGAAAGGAGAATCTGGGATGAAGATATGGTCAACGACCTTTCGAAGGCCAGAGCGATCATATTACCACAGACGGTGTCCAGAGAACTCTATTCCCTGTGCCACACCCTGTGCGCCAATGTCTTTCCGGACTACAGTATTCGCTTTAAGTGGGGGGGGAAGGTGGGAGATACCATGCTATTCTGGAGTTATGGTATTCCTCACCCGAAAACATGGATCTTCCCCCGGGTGGAGACCATGTGGGGCGATCACCCTGAAATGGGCTGTAGTCCCGAGCTCCCCGATTATCCATTTGTAATCAAGGGGACAAGTGGGGGAGAGGGATCCCAGACTTGGCTTATAGAAGACGCACAGGACCTGAAACAATCAACAGAAATACTCAAACACCTTGAAATACAAGGTATTTTCGGCTTTGTGCTACAGGAGTTTATTCCCAATCTCAAAAGAGATCTCAGGGTTGTGGTCATAGGAAATCATATCCGGAGTTACTGGCGCTGCAACACATCGGGCTTTTACCACAATATTGCAAAAGGTGGACAAATTGATGCCCGGTCCGATCCGGAGTTGCAAGCCATAGGGAGAAAGGCGGTAAGAGATCTATGCCTGCGGAGTGGAATCAATATGGCAGGTTTTGACCTTGTTTTTTTGGAGGGATCTAATATTTTCCTGTTTATTGAGATTAACTACACCTTCGGTAGAACCGGTTTAGAAGGCTCTGACGCCTTTTATGAACTTTTTGAGAACCAGGTTAAGCAGTGGCTGGAGACGTGCGGATAACACGGGAGATCTCATAACATTTTAATGTATTTGTAGTCGTTAACGGCTTGAAATTGGAAATTGGAAAGTAGAAATTGGGGTAAGTGGTAAGAAAAAATTTAATACACCCTAACAGTACAAAAGCATAAAGGCCAAATTTCCAATTTTTAGTTTCAACGTTTAGTGAACGCTTATTATTTTTGTTTAAACGTAATAATATCTAGATATTTAAAGTTGCAGGTAGCTCAGGAGTTTTATATGACATCCCAAATACGTGTAATAGTTACATCAGGATACGGAACCAACTGTGAGATGGAAACGGCCAATGCATGCAGACTGGCCGGTGCGGATCACGTTGATATAGTACACCTCAGCGATCTTCTTGACGGGAGCGTCCGCTTGGACGACTATCATTTCTTGAACCTGCCTGGTGGATTTTTAGACGGCGACAATCTGGGAGCGGCACAGGCCGGGGCACACAGGCTCCGAAATGCCAGGGTTAAGGGTACAGGAGAACGTCTGCTGGATCAACTCCTGAAATTTGTAGAAAAAGGGGGGCTGGTACTAGGGGTATGCAATGGTTTTCAGTTAATGGCGAAGACCGGTCTTTTGCCTGGTTTTGACGGCGATTATGAGAGACGTTATGTAAGTCTGGCCCATAATGACTCCGGCAGATTTGAAGATCGCTGGGTCACCTGCAGGGTCCCAAAGGGCTCTTCTTGCGTATTTACCCGCGGGATAGACCGTATTGAGTTACCGGTAAGACACGGGGAAGGAAAATTTGTAACAATTGACATATCGGCAAGAGACAGGCTGATGGCAGACGCACTTATCGCACTTCAGTATGTATCACCTGTAACAGGAGAGCCCACTCAAGAATACCCCTACAATCCAAACGGTTCAGAGCTTGCCGTGGCGGGTATTTGCGATACTACAGGCAGACTCATGGGCCTTATGCCTCACCCGGAGGCATTTCATCACAGGACCAACCATCCACGGTGGACCAGGGAAGAGTTGCCGGAGGAAGGGGCAGGACTGGCCTTTTTTCGAAATGCAATGGACTATTTGCATAAGGAGCTCGGCTAAAGGACTTTTGTGCATTGCATAGACCAAAGTCTTTTGCAAATTGACAACTTATATACAGTCCGGGCTCTGCGGTGGATACTGTTTATTTTCTGTAAAACAAAAAGACTATGCCTGAATCTATGGCTAAGACCTTGGTACGCCTGCTCAAGTATTTAAGGCGTTTTCTGCTGGAAACTGCGATCAGCTTTGCAGTGATCACTACCATTATGTACCTGCTTGCTCCCCGTTTTCTGGCCTTTCTTCAGTCCCATTTCCAACAGCATCTGGCCTTTTTTGGAGTACTGGAGCCGATGCTGGCCCTACTCAAGCTCTCAAGCATTGGGGCATTAATGCTTCTGGCCCCCTGGATACTATGGCGTATATCCCAGGGGCTGGTTGATGTACTTGGTTTTTCGAGAAAATCATCCCTGATGTTTATACTTTCAGCACTTTTACTCTTTTATACAGGAATCCTCTTCTGCTTTTTCATAACCCTTCCCTTTGGAATAAATTTCCTCCTGGATTACCAGTCGGAACACCTAAGGCCGGTAATAGCTGTGGGCAAATTTGTGAATTTTATCGGACTTTTTCTAATCGGCTTCGGCATAATCTTCGAAATTCCATTGATCATGACATTGCTTTGCAGACTAAAAATCTGCACTCCTAAATTCTTCGGGAGATATAGACGTTATGCGATTCTAATAATTGCCATGATGGCTGCTATTCTCACTCCCACTGGAGATATCTTCAATATGGCCATGATGGGAATCCCCCTGTATGTGCTTTACGAAGCAGGAATAATTATAGCAGGGATGATAAATCATCCCTCTGCCTATCTTGACAAGACATAGCCATTCTATATATTGCGGGATTCACACTAAAAGCTTTAGCAATCCGAAATAATTAACAAGGCCTTTGGCCTTGATAACATTTTATGACCAAACTTTTAAAAGACTTTAGATATACTGTCCCCTTAGAGGACATTCCGGAAAATGGTCTACATCTGATCTTTGAAGACATGTCAGGGATTTTATCCGAGGCAGAGGAATGTAGAATACTGGATACTGCAAGAGGTGAGGTCTTTCTCCACCGTGTCGATGGTGCCGTACATCTAAAAGGTAAAATCGCGGCCATGATCATCATCAGGTGTGATCGCTGCCTGGAGGAATATACCCGGGAGATAGATACCTCTTTTTTCTATATATTGGTCCCCAGCCAATCGATAGAGGGGAAAAGAGAAATAGCCCTCGAAAAAGAAGACATGGAGGTATCCTTTTATAATGGATCTGAAATTCAGATTAAGGAAATATTCAGAGAACAGGTCCTGCTACAAATTCCTATGCATCACGTCTGCAAAGAAGACTGTAAAGGTATCTGCTCCGGGTGCGGTGTGGATCTTAATGTAGAGAAGTGCCGTTGCCGTTCAGACATTTTGGACAACCCCTTTAGTGTGTTAAAAGAACTGAGACAAGCAGCCAAATGAGTATCCTTTGAATTTATTTTTTCTTGATAAAAGTAATACAGGATAGCATATCTGATTGTTTAGGCTAAAATATTAAAAGTCAAGAGGTATTAAAAAATGGCGGTTCCCAAGAGAAAGACTTCACGTTCACGCAGAGGTAAGCGTCGCTCGCATGACGCAATTCGCATACCCAATCTCTCAACATGCCCCCAATGTACAGAGCCCAAGCTCCCCCACCGGATTTGTCCCCAGTGTGGTACTTATAGGGGAAAAGTATTCCATGAAGAAAAAGAACTAGACTAGAAAATGTCTGTAGCAGTAGATGCCATGGGGGGTGATCGAGCCCCTGATGCCCTGGTAAGGGGCGCAATAAACGCTGCCAGAGATCACGGTGTCGAGATCACTTTGGTCGGGATAGAAGAGGTACTCAGGGAAACGCTTAAGCGGCAGGGGGGCAGTAATTTGCCCATAAGCACATATCCAGCCTCTCAAATAGTTGATATGAAAGAATCCCCGGCTGATTCGCTGAGGCACAAAAAGGATTCTTCAATTAGAGTTGCCTTTGAACTTGTGCGTCAAGGAAAGGCCAAGGCCGTGGTGAGTGCCGGCAACTCAGGGGCCACGCTGGCAACAGCCATGGTTGCCTTGGGCAGGATCAATAGCGTTCGGCCGGCCATAGCTACGCTCATGCCGACTCCGAAAAGGCCTGTGGCCATGATAGACGTAGGGGCAAACGTAGATTGCAGACCTATTCACCTTCTGCAGTTTGGAATCATGGGCTCGGTATTTGCCGGAGAGCTTTTGAATAATCCCCGACCCAGAGTAGGGCTGTTAAGTATCGGAGAGGAAGACACCAAGGGCAACCAGCTCGTAAAAAAGGCATATGATCTTCTCGCAGACAGCAAATTGAACTTTGTTGGGAATGTGGAAGGCGGTGAAGTCTTCAAAGGCGACGTGGATGTTGTGGTATGCGACGGGTTTGTGGGCAACATATGTCTAAAATTGAGTGAAGGTCTTGCAAAGGCTGTTCTCACCATGCTGCAGTCAGAGATTGGGGAAAGTCTTATGGCCGACATGGGACTTCGTTTGAAATCCGCCTTTAATAGATTCTACAAGATAATAGACTACGCTGAGTATGGTGGCGCTCCTTTGCTGGGAATCAACGGGATAGCAATAATCTGTCACGGGCTCTCCGCCTCCAAAGCAGTTAAAAATGCAATACAGTTAGCCGATGAACTTGCCAAAGTAGAGTTGGCTGATAAGCTGAAAGACTCTCTAGCCAAAAGACAAGATCTATTCAAGGTAGCCCAGTGATGTCAAGGTCTCCCGAGACTATCAAAACCTTATAATCATGTCTATTCGAAGTATAATTATCGGTACGGGGTCGTGCGTACCCAAGAGAGTAGTAACCAACAAGGAACTGGAAGGCCTTGTGGATACCAGCGACGAATGGATACGCACCAGAACAGGGATACTGCAACGCCATATCTCTAATGACAGGGAGACCAACTCTTATCTTGCCACACAATCAGCAAGAAAGGCCCTTGATATGGCGGCGGTGCGGCCGCAGGATCTGGATCTTATCATAGTCGGTACTATGACTCCGGACATGCCGATGCCTTCTGTTGCCTGTCTGGTCCAGAACGAGCTTGGAGCGAAAAAGGCCTGTGCCTTTGACCTGTACGCCGCCTGCACCGGTTTTCTTTATGCGATCTCCGTAGCAGATAAATTCATACGGTTTAACCCGGGAATGAAGATACTTGTAATTGGAAGTGAAATACTGTCCCGGGTTACAAATTGGGAAGACCGTAATACCTGCGTACTCTTTGGAGACGGGGCCGGGGCTGCTGTAATTACCGGCACCAAAGAAGACAGGGGCATTCTGTCTACCCACCTTCACGCAGATGGTTCGCTGGGAGAGCTTCTCATTTTAAAGTGCCTGGAGGCAGACTTGCCGGCGGGTCATTCAACCCCTGAAAAAGGACGGCAATATATTCAAATGCAGGGCCGGGAGGTCTTTAAACATGCCGTTAAAGCAATGGAGACCGCAGCAAGAGAAGCAATGGAGGCGAATAAATGGAATGAAAACGATGTGGATCATCTGTTTTCTCATCAGGCCAACGTGCGAATCATTAATTTTTTAGGAGAAAGACTGGGGCTTTCTCAGGAGAAAATCTTTATCAATGTTCACAAGTATGGTAATACCTCGGCGGCGAGCATACCAATCGGCCTGGATGAAGCTAATCGAACAGGACTCTTGGTCCCTGGTCACCGTATTTTAATGGTCGCTTTCGGAGGTGGTTTCACATGGGGATCTGTGGCCATGTGCTGGTAATTATATATACTGATTAAAAAAGGATTTTTACATGACACAAGTCAATTATTTCTTGACGGAAGAGCAACAAATGATCCTTGACTTGGCACGCCAGATAGCCGAAGAAAAGATCATTCCTGTAAGAGCAAGGCTCGATGAGAATAATGAATTCCCTTGGGATATTATGAGAGATATAGCCCATGCGGATCTCTTCGGGCTTTATATCCCCGAAGAATATGGTGGTCTTGAAAAAGGCTGTTTTGAGAATTGTCTGGCCCTGGAACAGCTTGCCTATGGTTGCATCGCGGTTACCACGACCTTCGCTGCCAGTGCCTTGGGGGGTTATCCCATTCTGCTTTTCGGCTCTGAGGAACAAAAGGCCCGCTATCTTCCAGATATTGCCTCAGGCAAGCGCCTTGTAGCCTTTGGGCTTACCGAAGCCAATGCCGGTAGTGATGCCGCAGGTATCCGGACTACAGCAGTAGAAGATGGAGATCACTGGGTTTTAAACGGTACCAAACAGTGGATAACCAGCGGCGGGGAAGCGGAAATATATACCATAGTGGCCATGACCAACAAAAACAAAGGTGCAAGGGGTGCTACAGCATATATAGTGGAGAAGGGCGATCCGGGATTCAGCTTTGGGAAAAAAGAAAGAAAGATGGGTCTGAATGCCTCGTCGACCAGGGAACTCATAATGAATGAATGCCGCATTCCGAAAGACCGTATTCTCGGCAGGAAGGGTCAAGGCTTCTTAATAGCCATGAGGACTCTGGACATAGCCCGACCCGGTATAGGTGCCATAGCAGTCGGACTTGCTCATGCAGCCCTGGATGAAGCGGTTAAATATGCAAGGCAGAGAATACAGTTTGGGCAACCGATAATCGGCTTTCAGGCCTTACAGCACATGCTGGCGGATATGGCCACAAAGCTTGAGGCCTCAAGGGCCCTTGTCTATTCGGTAGCCAGGACCCTCGACGATGGGGAAAAGGATACTGCCAAGATATCTGCAATGGCAAAGCTCTTTGCAACTGATATGGCCATGCAGGTAACCACTGATGCGGTTCAGATCCTTGGCGGCTATGGATATATGAAGTCCTATCCGGTTGAAAAAATGATGCGGGATGCAAAAATCCTCCAGATATACGAGGGTACAAACCAGATCATGCGCAATATTATCGGTCAGGCACTGAATAAAGAGTATGCGAAAAAATAATTAGGCATGAA
>DQXT01000133.1 GCA_011042225.1 Deltaproteobacteria bacterium
AAAGTATCAAGAGGCTCAGGAACGTAAGTTTGAGGGATGGCAGCGTCGCTTATTTTAATAAATAACATGGGGACAACAATCCTCGTCCCCTTTGGGGGCAAGAGGCAGTCTTATCCCCTTCAAAGGGTAAACTCAATACCACCCCCTCTGGGGGTGGATTCTTTATGCTTCTCCTCAGGAACATAGGATTTATCGCCCTTGCTATCTTTACGGGCCTGAGGCTGTGGGGCTATTATAATTATCGCGTCTTCGGTAGGCTTAATCGCAGACGACATGTCCCTCAAGCGGATCCGAATTCCATGGCCGAACAGTTCGGGATTACCATCGACGAGCTGCAGGCCTTGCAGAAAGCAGAGATCACCAGAGTATCCATCCGCGGTCCTCACGACATTCTTGAATTTCAAATAGAAAAAGATTGAATTCTTTGCCCCTTTTTGGGGATAGTATCTTTTTCTACATTTGATATTGTCAGAAATTTGTCTTCAGATACTATATGTAACGTATGAGAGGCTATGCACCATTCCAAGGTGAATGTCTCGTAAAATGGAGTAGCCGCAAGCAATAAGTCGTTTCTAAAAGGCATCATATGCTACGTGGCTGAAATCCGATCGTGCTAGATATTTTGGCCGTGCAGTGGGAATTCTGTGTTTCAGGATGTCAGATTATTGGAGGCGACAATGAATTTAACAGAACGAGAAATCACTTCGATAGTAAGCAGACTGATACAGATTGCCGGTTGTGAATTGCCCCATGATTTCGAGACGGTTCTTTTGGCTTCAAGGAACAGGGAGGGATCGCAGACCGGCAAGCGTATGCTTGACATTATAGTGGAAAACGCAGGCATTGCCAGGCGTACTGGTCTTCCCATATGTCAGGATACAGGTATTGACGTTGTGTTTGTGCAAATAGGGCAGGGGCTTGATATTGAGGGTGACCTGGTTAGGGCAATAAATGAAGGGGTTGCTTTAGGTACCGCAGAGGGCCGGTTGAGATGCTCTGTTTGCGATCCTATTACGAGAAAAAATACAGGTGATAACGCCCCCGCAGTCGTTCATGTGGAGCAGATAGCTGGTGACTATCTGAAAATTTCCGTATTACCAAAGGGCTGTGGAAGTGAAAACATGAGTACTGTAGTGATGCTTCCGCCTTCTGCAGGCGAGGACGGCATCGTTCGAGCGGTAGTGGACCAGGTACGAAAGGCTGGTCCGAACCCTTGTCCTCCCGGGATAATAGGCATTGGCATTGGCGGCACTATGGAAAAGGCGGCGTTGCTTGCCAAAAAGGCCTTGCTGAGACCTGTGGGCGCAAAAAATTCAAGGTCTGATTTGGCAGAGCTGGAAGAACGTATCTCTGTTCAAATAAATGATCTGGGGATTGGTCCCTTGGGACTTGGTGGATCTGTTACCTCTCTTGGTGTGGCTATAGAGGTCTATCCATGTCATATAGCAAGCCTTCCCTTAGCAATTAATATTCAATGTCATGCCGCCAGGCATTGCATGGCAATATGGACGGATGGCTCTTGGCAGATAATCAGGTCCCGCTCGTCTCTCGGTAATGATGTGCAGCATCTTAATACCTTCAAAGACAGCGCCTTTCACATAAATTTACCGCTCTCGGAATCGGTTGTGGCGGATCTGCGGGCCGGCGATTGGGTATTGCTTAACGGTGTTATATATACCGGCCGGGATCAGACTCATCGTCGCTTGGTGGAGATGTTGGACAGTGGTTATCCCATGCCTATAGATCTAAAGGGGCAATTAATATACTATGTGGGTCCTACTCCGGCTCCGCCAGGAAGACCTGTGGGTTCCGCAGGACCCACTACCAGTTATCGAATGGATGCCTATACGCCCCGCATGCTGGCTGAGGGCGTACTCGCCACGATGGGAAAGGGGATGCGCTCACCGGAAGTGAGGGCGTCTTTGAAAAAATACGGGGCGGTGTATTTTGCGACAATTGGGGGCGCAGGAGCCTATCTGGCGAATTGCATAAAGTCATGTAAGCTGATTGCATTTCCCGAATTGGGCCCAGAGGCCATGTATCGAATGCAAGTTAAGGACTTTCCTGCCATTGTGATCAATGATATAACAGGTGCCGATTTTTATGAGATTGCAATCGAACAACATAAGACCCTGTATAAGCATTAACAGATTGGCGGATATCAGCCGTCCGTATGCGTCGAGCAGGTAAATCTGAAGGGGGATTAAAGACTTTACTCCTGTCCCAATCGAGCCTTTACGAAAGGGATTTGATATTCATAAATATGGGCTCCCTGGCTCGCGGCCCTTAGAATTCCCACCCCAAATCCTATTTCTTCGGATATATATTCCATTAATAGTGCCAAACCCCCTAAATTAGTGGGCAGACCAGCCCAAATATCCCAGCTGCGCCAAAAGGTTGCAATATCGAGCCGGCCGTCATGAACTTTCAGGTCTATTGCTCTAAGACAGGCAGGGTCTTGGAGATCTAAGTCCTCCGGCCGACCAACAATGATTGAAGCTTGATTTGTATTGGGAGTGTTTTTTAGAATTTGTATAGCCTGGGATAGTTGAATGTTTATGCGTGATGCGTAAGTATAAGACTCATTCTTTCCCGGCAGTTTTCCTCCCAACAGGTAATCAATAAAATATTCTTTCACATATTCCATGGTATTCGGTGGAGGTGCGGAGCATCCTGGAGGAATAATTGGGATCATGTCCTGAAGAGGATGCATGATCTCCAAAGACAGCCAGGGAATCTGAAGCCTGTAATTTTCTTTTTCAAAGGATCCCCTTTCGATATCCTGTCGGTAGGCTTCAGATTCTAAATTGTACAGAATTTGGTACCAGGCATCCGAAATGGTAGTTGTTTGCAGATGCATTATGGCTCCTTTAATAAACGATATTCCATTTTATTCCAGCCAGTGTCTCTAAAAACCCTCATTTAAAAATGGTGTAACTTACGCACAAGATGTTTTGAACAAAATCAGTTTTTACAGTATATACAATATTCAATTTAAACCATTTTATAAGTTTTGTCTTTATTACGGTAAATTTGAAAGACAACTATGTCTTATAAAGACCTCAACCGAATTGAAATAGACCTCTCGGCTCTAAGTCATAATTTAACTGTACTTAAAGGACTTCTGAAAAGCACAGGGGCTCGTATTATGGCTGTGATAAAATCAGATGCATATGGCCATGGATTATTAGAAGTCGCCCGGGAACTCGAATCAGCCGGTGTATGGGGATTTGGTATATCAGACATCGAAGAGGCCGTTGCTTTGAGGGAAGGAAGAATAAACGCCCCAATCGTGTTTTTGTCTGGATTGCCTCCGGGAACAGAAAAAGAGGTCATGGCCCTTGATCTTATTCCGGGTATAACCGATACTTCCTCCCTGGACACCATTGAAAGCTTTGCTTCAACAATGGATCAGGCCTGCAGAGTGCATCTAAAAGTGGATACGGGTATGGGGCGAATGGGGTTCTCTCCTGATGCACTCTATGAGGTCGTTAAGGGATTTCGTCGATGGCCACATCTATACTTTGAAGGTCTTTATTCGCATTTATCGTCTGCGGAAGATCCCCCTGATCCATTTAATACGGTCCAACTAAATACATTTGCATCGGTTTTAGATCAGGTAAAAGACATGGGATGGAAACCCCTAATCGTTCATTTAGCCAATTCGGCCGGATTGGTCAATTTTCCCTCTACCCATTATGATCTGGTCCGGCCCGGACTGGCAATTTATGGTTCCTATCCCGGTCCTCAAAGCAAAAGAGTCATTGAACTGCGACCCGCTATGAGTTTTTCCAGTAAAATCATTGGCATAAACAAACTGGCTGAAAGATCGCCAGTGAGCTATAGTCATATCTTTTATACAAAAAGTCCCTCCAGGATAGCTGTAGTACCGGTTGGTTACGGTGACGGATACCTGCGTTCCATGTCTAACAGGTCTGAGGTCCTTATCAGGGGCAGGCGTTGTCCCGCGGTTGGGAATATATGTATGAAATCCTTTATGGTAGATGTTTCCATGCTTGACGGGGTAAACATCGGCGAGGAGGTCGTGCTTCTGGGAGGGCAGGGAGACGAAATTATTACGGCTGAAGATCTGGCACGCTGGAGCGGCACTATTAGTTACGAATTACTATGTTTGCTCGGCAGCATGAACAAGAGGTTCTTCCGGGATAATCCATGTTCGGCATAGGACTTCCGGAATTGCTCCTGATTTTTGCATTGGCCCTGGTAATCCTGGGTCCTGACAAGCTTCCCCGGCTTGCCAGACAAATCGCTCGCTATATGGGGGAATTAAAAAGGGCCTCAGAGAAACTTAAGAGTGAGCTTGATATTGATGAGTCCTTAGAGAAAGACATAAAAAAGGGTACAGGGACGCGATCGGAATCCGGCTGGTTCGACATGGTTGATGGAGATTTATCGTCGAAGCGGAAAGTGGGAGATGAATCCGGGGCCGGTAAGAATGATATTAAAACTAAAGAAAAGAAGAAAGATTACAGCAAGGCGCCGTCTTCTGGTAGCGAAGAGAAAGAGTGATATTTCACAATATTAGAAATATTTGTCATGTATTGCAGTGGCTGGAAAGTGGAAGCAACGCCTCTGCCTGGATTGTCGGCGGAATCAACCCCTAAGCACTATGGTCGATGAGATGTCTTTTGAGCGCCTTCCCTTTAAGGCACATCTTGAGGAATTCAGGCGCCGGTTGATAAATTGTTTTGTCGTGATGGTGGCAGCTTTTGCACTCTGCTACGCGCTCTCGGATTTCCTTGTTTCCATACTGTTTTATCCTGTTAATCAGGCCCTGCCCCATGGTAGTTCTCTTGTATTTACAGCCCTTACGGAAGGTTTTATGACCTATCTCAAAGTCGCCTTCTGGAGTGCGGTCATTCTTTCCACTCCGGTGATCTTATATCAGGCATGGATGTTTGTAGCTCCAGGCCTGTATGATAACGAAAAAAGGTTTACAAAAGGCTTCATGTTCTGGGGTATATGCCTGTTCGTCTCAGGGGGTCTTTTTGGTTACTGGATCATAATGCCTGTTGCATTTTCCATTACTTTGGGTTTTGCAAACCAGGGCCTGGAGGCAATGCCACGGCTACAAAACCATTTGATTTTTTCCTTAAAGGCCATCTTTACTTTTGGTCTGGTTTTCGAAATCCCATTCATTATGGCCCTGGCCGATCGCTATGGTATTGTGTCCAGAAAATATTTTACAAAACACAGAAAGGCCAGTTACATAGCTCTATACATATTGGCCGCACTGCTTATACCAACAGATGTGTTTTCGCAAATACTTATTTTTCTACCGCTATTAGGTGTTTACGAGACCGGAATACTGCTTGCCAAGTGGTTCGGGAAAGACGTTCCCGCCCCCGTTTTTGATGAAAAATAGGGGCAATTCAACTTAATGCCAACTTGAGACCCAGCGCAGCAAATCTTAATGTTGCTCCTGCTAAGGCTATCAGAGAGCCGATCCTCGCTGGTGTACGATCATACTTCCAATAGAGAAGAACCGCACTCCTGTGAAAATGGTAAAGAGCCAGCCACCGGGCATTCTTGCTGGCCTGTCCTACGTGGTGGATAACAGGTCCGACTCCCGGATGATAGATCACCTTCCACCCTGCAAATCTAAATCGTGTACACCAGTCACAGTCTTCCCAGTACAAAAAAAATCTCGGATCCATAGTTCCGACATCTTCTATTGCCGAACGCTTCACGATCATACAGGCACCAGAGACCCAATCCACACTGATGGGTTCGCCCAGAGATGGAGATGACAAAATATTTTTTCGGGTAAAAGGATTGTCAGGCCAGAGACGTGAAATTAGAGAAGTCCTTCCGAAAAAGACTGTGGCAAGAGAGGGAAAGGCCCTGGCCGAGCCCTGGATAGAGCCGTCGGCATCTAATATCTTTGGGCCTAAAATGCCTACATATGTGTTCTTTTTCAGCCATTCCTCAAGAGGTCCCCACAAAGGGCCTGCTATTACCGCATCCGGGTTCAAAAGACACACATATGGTGCAGTTGCCTTGGCAAGTGCACGGTTGACCGCGGAGGCAAAGCCGACATTTTTACTGTTTGCCAGCCAAGTGACTCCGGGAAATCGTCTTACCATGTCATTAGGGCGAGGCCTCTGGCTGTTGTCTACCACATAGATGGCATTAATCTTTGCCGGCTCCCATTTCTCAAGTCCTGACAGGCAGCTGTTTAGTGCCTCGTAGCAATTGTAATTGACGATTATCACGTCAAAGCTCACTCAAAACCTCCCCGCCCATCATTTTAACACTCTATTACTCCGATTGGGACGAATACACTGGGTTTCGGCCTGGCGACCAGGCAAGGCACAGATAGATGTTTGCGCATTATGCCAAAGTCCTGACCGCACAGGCCAGGCCGTCTACCACCTTGGCCGCCCTTTGATAATCCAGGGTCTTAGGCATGTCAGATGGGCGATGATAGTTGCGATTTCGATAGAAGGCCGTATCTGTAACCAAAAGAGCAGGGTAACCGAATCGATTAAATGACCGGTGATCTGAAAAATCTATGCCCACAACTATCGTCGGGGCGTTCAGGCTCTCCGCCGGCAGGTCCGTCCCCTGGGAAAAGGCATCCTTCACCGCCTTGGTCCATTTTGCAGACTTCGTATTCCCGACCAGGGCGATAAAATTCCCGGTATTTGGATAAAATCGATCCATGAAAAAAAGGGGAAAGGATTGGCTTTTAGGACGATCACTGAAATATCCTATCATATCGAGACATATCATACCTCTAAGGGATGCCTTGCTACGCTTAAGGCCGCGGGCATAAACAAAACTCCCCATATATCGTGTTCTGAAGACAGGTGGTTCCTCAAGGGCAAAGGCAACCAGTCTTATGCCAAGTGGTGGATCTCTTGAGATCAATCGGGCCAGTTCCATGATGCCGGCTATTCCACTCGCGTTGTCATCCGCTCCCGGAGAACATGATACCGTATCATAATGGGCCCCAACCACAAGCAATGGCACGGGGTCCTGCTTGATCTTTTCTTTTTTAGGGGAGGCGCATATATTGCAATATGTTTCCCCTTTGTAATAATAAAGCTGCTCATCCACATTATAGCCTAAGCCTTTAAAACCGACTGAAAGACGGTCGGCCACTTTTCTAAGAATTTTTGGAGAAGAATAGGGACGAGGACCGATTTCAAGTGCAAGGTACTCCACCCAGTGTTGAAACTTAACGGGATCTGCGCACGGGTATCCGGGTCTAATATGGGTATTCAGTTGTCCTTGCCTCTTAAAATCATTAGGGTGATTTTTCATGGATAAATTAAGGTCCAGCAACGCAGATAATTCTCATTATACAAATAACGGCTTATCCAAGATACCCGCATCTTATCCGGAATGGGTAACTTGGCTGGCCTTTGCAATGGGGCTGACAGGTGCCATCTCACTTCGTCTGATCCTCATTGCCGAGGCGTATAAGCCTGAATTTGTCCGGGTCTTCTGGTACATAGGAGTGTGCGGAAACATGGTCTTTTTCCTTTTCAGGTCCTACATAACCAATAGACGACGCAGACTAATAACCGAACTGGAGCTTATAAAAAAACTTCAGCAAAGGTACAAATTATGTTCTGAAGACTACCACGCATTGCAATATCTGGTATCGAGTATCCATGCCTCAAAAGAAAGGTGGAACTATCTGGTGATTTCTGTGTGCTCTCTGGCTGCAATCGCCTGGGACCTTTTCTCCTGAGCCATCGGACAAAAGCTTTTTCAAGCGGCTCTTTTGTTAAAGGCCACCACTTCGTCATAGGTAACCCCGTCGCCACCAAAGATATCCAGCGCACTCCCAATGGTGAGATCCAATCTGTCCTGACCCAGTTCCTTCACCAGGTAAAGATCTTTTATGGAACGGGCACCTCCGGCATAAGTGGTCTGGACGGGTGTGCAGCGGCCCAACAGCTTTACAAGATCCTCCTCTATTCCCCTGCATTTCCCTTCAACGTCTGCCGCATGAATCAGAAACTCAAAGCAGTACTTTGAGAAATAATCAAGGGTTTTCGGAGAAATGGTTACATCGGTAAATCGCTGCCACCTGTCAGTGACGATATAATAGTCCTTATCTTTTTTCCTGCAGCTCAGGTCCAGGACCAGCCGATCCTTGCCTACAAGCCCCACAAGGTCCTTAAGCCGTTTCTTATCTATTATGCCGTTCCTGAAGACATATGAAGTCACTATAATGGCCGCCGCCCCTTTGTCCAGCCAGTATCCAGCGCTGTCCACAGTGATCCCCCCGCCTATCTGCAGGCCATTAGGCCATGCGGAAAGGCCCTCTGTGGCCGCGGTCTCATTCCCCGGCCCCAGCATAATCATGTGCCCACCGGTCAGGCCGTCGTTTCGAAAGAGTCGAGCATAATAAGATGGGGGCCTTTCCGTCACATAATTTTCCTTGAGGACCCCTGGATCGTCATCACTAAGTGTAGATCCCACAATTTGCTTGACTTTGCCTTTATGGAGATCAATGCACGGTCGGAATTTCATACTAAAACCATTTTTCTTTTCCTTTTCTATAAACTGAAGTTTCCCACTTTTTGGGGTGAGGTAAATCCGACATCAATTTATGATGCGCAAGTGTTCAACAAAAAATCCAATGATTTCAGCAGGACAGCCAAAAATCCGTTTTTGTTTAACTTTTGACATCATTAGATATTTCTTGGTGAAGATACATCTTTTTAATAAAAACAGTAAGTTAAATAGTGAAAGCGAGTCCGGGTTATGGTATATTGTAATCGCATAAAAACAAATCATAACAAGAGGACCTCGCATGCTTATACTACATTCATCACTCAAAAAATTCAAAAAAGAATTTGCCAAATCCAAAAAAGGTGAAGAACGTGGGCCGTGGTTCATATATACCTTGCCCGCAATCATTCTT
>DQXT01000054.1 GCA_011042225.1 Deltaproteobacteria bacterium
AGGTAACTGGAGTGAAGGGCTTACCACATATCTCGCAGACTATCTTTATGAAGAGCAGAAAGGCAATGGCAGCGACTACAGGCATCGATTGCTTGTAGACTACCAAAGTTACGTAAATAAAGACAAGGCCATGTCCCTTGAGCAATTCAAGTTCAGGACAGACAGGGCCTCAAAGGCAATAGGTTACGGCAAAGGAGCGATGCTGTTTCATATGCTGAAGCAGGAGATAGGTGAGAACACGTTTGATTCGGCACTCAAAAGATTTGTTCTTGATTACCGGTTTAAGACAGCCGGCTGGAGTGATTTGAAAACAGTCTTTTCAGACACGGCTAAAAAGGATCTGTCCGCCTTTTTTGAACAATGGCTTGAGAGAAAAGACGTGCCGGTGCTTACCATGAGCAAGGAGGATATTACTTATCTTGATAGCGGATCTCAAAGTCAAAAATTAACTATACATCAGGGTACGGAACGCCCTTACTCCCTATTAGTGCCCATGGTACTACAAACCACATCCGGGGAAATAAGCCGGATTATACGTGTGAAGGCCAAGACGGAGTCTGTGGACATAGAAATCAAAGGCCGACTCCTCGCCGTGACTTTGGATCCGGACTACGATCTGATGCGCAAACTGGATTCCCCGGAGTTTCCTCCTGTGCTATCCCGCCTACTTGGATCAGAGCATAAGGTTTTTGTGCCTCCTTCGCAGGACTCAGAAATCTATGATAAATTTGCGGTCTTTCTCAAGTCGTTGGGATTTGAAGAAAAAAAAGACGACAGCCTGAGCGACACAGACCTGAACAAAGCCGGCCTGCTGATACTGGGTGACCCTGCCCCGAGTCTTAAAAGACTGACAGGGGAAATACCCGCCCATGACAGTGAAGTTGTAATCACGGTTAAAGAAAATCCCATAAACTCAACGGGTGTATTGGTCCATATAAAGGCCGGTTCTTCTAAAGAGATGGAAATCATATCAAGAAAACTTGTTCACTATGGACGTTATAGCAAACTGAGATTCAAGGGCGGCAAACTGATGGAAAAACACACTGCGTCGACACAGAATGGAATAAATCTGACCATGCAGACCGAAATTATGGGGATTGCCGCCGGTGACCTCTCTCCGATTGACCGGATAATCAACGACTTATCTGAAAAGCAGGTGATCTATGTTGGTGAACGTCACGACAGATTTAGCCATCACATGGCCCAACTGAGGATTATTCAGGGGCTCAACAGATATGACCGCAAAATCGCCGTAGGCATGGAGATGTTCCAACTGCCTTTTCAGGACGTGCTTGACGCTTATCTGTCAGGGCGGATAAACGAAGAGACCTTTTTGAAAGACAGCGAGTACTTTAAGAGGTGGAGTTATGATTATAATCTCTACCGCCCGATCATTGAATACTGCAAGGAGCACGACATACCAGTACTGGCGCTTAATCTTCCGGCGGAAATTTCAAAAAAGGTGGCGCAAAACGGGCTTGCATCTCTGTCGGACGAAGACTTGAAAAGAGTTCCGATGGATCTCGACTGGTCAAACACGGTCTATAAAATACGTTTAAGAGAAATTTTTGGAGAACATCCCGTAGGCGAAGTCAAAAATTTTGATACATTCTACCAGGCCCAGGTCCTTTGGGATGAAACAATGGCGCAAAGCGTCCACAATTACCTGAACAATAATCCGGATCGTCAGATGGTGGTGCTTGCCGGAAATGGACATATTGCATTTGGCGATGGTATCCCCTCAAGGATTTACAGGCGAGGTAACTATGATCAGGCAATAATAATTACCAATCCGACTAATGACAGCCTGCAACATGACATGGCGGACTTCTTCCTGTTTCCTCCTGTTGTGCAGCCTCCATTTTCCGCCAAGCTGGGCGTGATTCTCGGTCATGAGGATAATAAGGTAGTGCTAAAGAAAGTCATGCATAACAGTCCTGCACAAGAATCCGGCCTGAAGCCCGGGGATTTGTTGTTGAGCTTTGACGGAGAGCCTGTTAAGGACATTTCCGATCTCAAACTGGCTTTGCTCTTTAAGAAAGAGGGGGACACCGCCGAAATTAAGGTCAAAAGAATAAAAAAATTAGCACGAGATAAGGTCCTTGAACTCACGGTAGGGCCCTTTAAGCCCCTTAAAACTTCACATCACCATATGCATAAATAAAGGACCCCTAAAGCCTTTTAACATAACCGGAAAATTTATATGAACTCTTATCTTATAGCCATACTGCTGATTCTCATTATTCGTTACCTGCTGGATCTGGTCTCGGACTGGCTGAACGTCCGACACGTGTCGACCGAGGTTCCGACGGAGTTTAAAGGTTACTATGACGCTGAGAAATACAGGAAATCACAGAATTATCTGAAGGAAAATACCGGATTCGGAATCTTTGTGGATACGATCCAGACGGTTGTTACAATCGCATTTGTTATCTTCGGGGGTTTCAATTTGGTGGACCGGATAGCGATAAGCGTTGGACAGGGAACAATTATCACCGGACTCATCTTTGCGGGAATACTGATTTTTGCGAGCAAGATTCTGAGCCTGCCTTTTTCCATATACAACACCTTTGTGATAGAAGAAAAATACGGGTTTAATAAAACCACGCCACAGACATACTTGCTGGACATTATTAAGTCATTAATACTGACCGCTCTGATCGGTGGAGTTGTATTCGCTGCTGTGCTCTGGTTTTTTGAAAAAACCGGCGATCTGGCATGGATTTACTGCTGGGTGGTAATTACGCTGTTTCAGATCTTTTTCATGTTTATTGCCCCTGTGGTTATCATGCCGATTTTCAACAAGTTTGTACCGCTTGAAGAGGGCGAGTTGCGCACCGCAATTAAAAATTACGCAAAGGAACAGAATTTCAAGATGAAGGGCATCTTCAAGATGGATGGTTCCAAACGATCTTCCAAGAGCAATGCCTTTTTCACCGGCTTTGGGCGTTCACGCCGAATTGTACTGTTTGACACATTGATAGAAAGACACTCTGTAAATGAGCTTGTTTCGATCCTCGCGCACGAAATGGGACATTACAAGAAAAAACATATTATAAGGGCAATAGTGAGATCAATAATTGTGATGGGCCTGACCCTCTTTCTTCTTTCCCTTTTCATCGAGAATGAACGGTTATTTGCCGCATTTAAGATGGAACACCTGTCCGTTTACGCCAGCCTCTTTTTCTTTGGCTTCCTTTATACCCCTATAGCTATGTTGATAGGGATAGGGGAAAACATAATATCCAGAAAAAACGAGTACGAAGCCGACGCATTTGCGGTGAAGACTTATGGAGATGCGGATGCCATGATCAACGGGCTGAAAAAACTGAGCGTGGACAACCTTTCCAATCTCACGCCGCATCCCTTAAAGGTCTTCTTAGATTACAGTCATCCGCCCGTACTCGAGCGGATCAACGCCATTCGAAGATTATCTGCAGAGAAATAGATATTGCATATTAAGAAAAGCCGGCATGTGTCTCTGCTGTTCATCTGGTGCCCAGGGCCGGAGTCGAACCGGCACGGTATAATATACCGAGGGATTTTAAGTCCCTTGTGTCTACCAATTTCACCACCCGGGCTGTTGTAGAATTATAAAAAAATGGACCTAAAAAATATCTTTAATCCTATGCAATCTCTTCCACGTTTTTCCCGGCATTCGGGCCGGGAGAAGTAACAAAGATATCCGTAATTTTAAGCACAACGGCCGACTTTGGAGCCAGGTCAGGTTTTTCGGCCTTGACCATCTTAACCGCCATATCGTAAATCTCGCCTGAAGTATCGATCCTTGGCGTTCCCTTGAACTGAAACCCCTTGCGAGGCTTGACATCCCAATCCCATGCGGAGACAGCCATAACAGGATTCTGCTGAATATTTTCAAATGTCTTTTTCATAAAGATATCAGCCAGCATGATCTCATCATCCGAAAGGATCTTGACAAAGTGAATCGGAACCACATTGGGAACACCGTCTTTATCACACGTCGCTACAGCATACCCCCTGCTCTTTTCCATCACGTCCTTCATATCCTGTGTTAATTTTGCCATCTGTTGCCTCCTTTGTTTTTGATATGTTCCTGTTATTTATAATAGCTTGCCCAAAGTGTACTTAATTGACCATAATCATCAAGATCAGGCCCATCTGATTATTTATGTTTAATTTTATAAAATAAACCCCTTTGCTGTCGAATAGATTCAATTTTATTATCTGCTTCCAATATATCAAGATATTTATTAATCTCATTAATATGTGATCCGAGAATATTTACAAGATCGTTAAGGGTGCAAGGTCTTCTGTATATTGTCTCCAAAATCGCAGTTTCCACATCTTCCCGATAAGACTTAATATCTTTCCGTTTAGAAGCAGAAGCAATAATTTCCACATTATCAAGTTGCCAGCAATCTACTATCTGTTGTAATTTTGTTCTGCTGGCTGCCCTAATATCAGATACCGCCCCAGGTCTATCGAGCGTATTTAATTGTATGATATCGGGCCGGATTTTATCAAACGCCTGTTTAAGCAGTTTTAAATCTTCACTACTGTCATTATAACCTGGAATAATAAGGACTTCGAGCCATATCTTACCTTTATACTCATTTCTGAAATCTTGGAGACCCTGTATGTAATCCTGAATATTAAGACCGTGATGTGGCCTGTTAATCCTTCGGAAAGACGGCTCTGATGCGGCATCTAATGATGGCAGCACAAGGTCCGCATCAAATAATTCTTTTCTTAGCTGGCTTTGATAAAATAAGGTCCCGTTTGTTAAGATGGCAACCGGGATATCCGGTTTTTTCAATTTGATAAATTGTAAAACATCGCCGATGCGCGAGTTAAGGGTTGGCTCTCCTGAACCGGAAAAGGTAATATAATCAGGATCAGGATTATTACTAAAATAATTATTTAGCTCCTTTACTACATCATCATAGGGAACATACTCCTTTCTCTCCATGGTTAATTTTGTAGTGGGACCGCATTCACAATAAATACAATTAAGGGAACAAATTTTATGAGGTATAAGATCGATGCCTAAAGACATTCCTAAACGTCGTGATGGTACGGGACCAAAGATATACTTGTACATGATTTAATAATATGTTGGTAAATGATCAATTGAAAAATTGGGACGGGGTATTACCCTGCACGCGAAATCGAAAGGGTCTCCAGTATATATTATTTTTCGCATGAATCCGGGTAATACCCCATTGTATGGTCTGCGGTGAGATTAATTATTATTGCCTGGATCGTTACCAGAAAAACCTCTAATAAAAATCCTGCGTCTCTGTCGACGACCCCTACCCAAACCGCCTCTGCGTCCAAGGCCAATTGAATTGTCTTGTATGGAGGCAAATCTTCCAGGTTGGGCCTGTGCACCTTTACCGCAGGGACCCAGTCCTCTGCCCGGGACACCTGTTCCGGCAGGTCCTGTTCCGTCCATTCTAGGCATATCTTTTCACCTCCCTTTTAGATATTATTATCTTATGCCCATAATATTTACATCAATTCGTTTTTTGTCAAGATGTGGTTTAAAATTCCAGGGATTCCTCGATGTCTGGACCCCCAGAGTTTGTTCTTTTTACTGAATAGCTCTTGCAACATGTAAATAAGGAGTATATATGAAGTCAGGCTTATATGAGTCCGCGCTCATGATACGGATATTTCAAAACTAATCTAGCAGAAGGAATATTTATTGTAAATGAAAATCAGAAACTTTCACTTAAAAATTTTTACGAAAAATTGACTATTCTATTTATTGTAATAAAAATTACAGAAGATATTGTGAAAAGAATATGAAATTTATACCAAGCTGAAAGGAGGATAAAATGACAAAGACAGATGTGCTTGTAATCGGAGGGAGCGCAGCAGGCATTGTAGCTGCAAGGACCGGAAAAACTTTTTATCCGGACAAGGATGTTATGTTGATAAGAAAGGAACCGACCGTTCTTGTCCCGTGTGGAATTCCATATATATTCGGCACGCTTAAATCAAGCGATAAAAATATAATACCTGATGCTGCTTTGGAAAATGCGGGGGTAAAGATTCAAATAGGTGAAGTTGAAAAAATTGATGCAGACAGCAAAACCTGTACGACCACAGACGGTGAAGAAATCAGATTTGAAAAGCTTATTATAGCGACAGGTTCAACACCCGCTGTGCCCGGATGGCTGAAAGGGGCTGATCTTGAAAATGTGTTTTTAATACCAAAAGACAAAGAATATCTGGATGGTGTTAGGGAAAAACTTGATGGATGTAAAAATATTGCCGTCGTAGGCGGCGGCTTTATTGGTGTTGAGGTCGCTGACGAACTCAAGAAACTGGGCAAAAATGTGACCATAGTTGAACTCTTGCCTCACATTTTAATGCTCGCTTTTGATGAAGAAGTCGCGATTCAAGCGGAGAAAGCCCTTATCTCAAGGGGGATTAATGTAAAGGCCGGAAGCGGGATTAAAGAAATTTTAGGAGACAAAAAGGCTTCTGGAGTCCTGTTAAATAATGGTGAAAAAATGGATGTAGACGCCGTAATTCTGGCCACAGGATACAGGCCGAATACGGCTTTTGCGGAAAAATCAGGACTGGAACTCAATAATATGGGTTTTATCAGGGTAGATGAATATATGCGCACGGAGAAAAATGCCGATATTTTTGCCGTGGGCGATTGTGCCGAGAAACGTGATTTTATCACAGGGAAAAAGATAGGGCTTATGTTGGCCTCAACCGCTTGCGTGGAAGCAAGGCTTGCAGGCTTCAACTTATATAACATAGGATTTATGAAGACGCATAACGGGACAATCGCTACATTTTGCACTGCTATAGGAGATGCGGCCTTTGGGGCGGCAGGTATAACTGAAAATCAGGCCCGTAAAGAAGGACTTGATATAGTAACAGGGACTTACGAAGGAATTTCCAAACATCCAGGAACATTACCAGGAACAAACAAACAAATTGTAAAGTTAATAGCTAGCCATGAATCCGGTCTGTTGCTTGGCGGTTCAGTTATTGGAGGACCCTGTATAGGAGAATTTATCAATTTTATTAGCATTGTTATCCAAAATAGAATGACTGTTTATTCTGCGCTGACGGCCCAGATCGGAACCCATCCGCTTTTAACGGGATCACCGATAGTATTTCCCTTTTCAATGGCATTGGACGAAGTGGTTAAAAAGCTGAGAAGAAACATCTAAGTAATTTAAACCGCACAGGCAGTATCAAGAATCGTTCCCTCGGCAGGCCTTTTCTGCCTGTGCGGTTTGGATAGAATATCTTTACATTAAAACTTCTATTCCTTTAAGAAGTTCTTTTCTCAATTTTTCTATGCCTGTTCTTTTAACAAACGGCCTGAGTCTTTTTTCTTCAGGCAGGGCATTTTCTTTATAGTATTCAAGTATTCTTCCTACTAAGGGTACTGTATCTTCTACTTTAATCATGTTAGCCAATATTTCTCCAGAAAATGCCGGCCAAGAACCGCAACCACCCAAGACGATGGTGACACCCTGTCTATCCTCGCTGATAGCTGAAATCGGGCAATTTAACATGCATCTTCCGCACAGCTTGCACTTTTTCTGATTTATTACCGCCCTATTTTGCTCGTTGAGGGTAATGGCCTTCATTTTACAGACTTCTATACACTTACCACAACCATCACACTTATCTATATCTACAGATGGCTTTACCCTTCCTATGATTCCAATATCATTTAACTGGGGACGATTGCATGGAAAAGGACAACCCGAAACAGCTATTTTAACCGCACCGGGTAACTCCATCTCTCCAAATTTTTCGTCTAGCTCCCGCGCCAAGGCCAACGGATCCCAGGCACAATTTTTACATCTCGCCCCTACACAACAGGTAATATTTCTGACCCTAAAACCTGCCGATCCCCCTTTAAGATTCACTGCATCAAGCCTCTTAAGGGCCTGTTCAACAAATTCTTCTCTTATATTAAACAGCAAAACCTCTTGTCTGACAGTTAGATGTATCTCTCCGCTACCATAATCTTTGGAAATATCCCGTATTGCTTCAATCTGATCTGTACTGAGACAGCCGGCTTTTACCCGCACCTTAATTTCATACTCTCCGTCTGTTTTTGTTAAATATGGTCTTTTTTTGCTCATTTTATCCCCCTATTTAATCAATTAATAATCAATTTTGACAAAAAAATCTATTTATATACTGCGCACATATAGCAAAAGATCATACGCTCAAAAAAACCTATTGACAAGGTCTTACTCCGAACATAAGTTAAAAATTGTTATAGAGACTGGCTTGCAACTAATTTGGGAGCGACTTGCTTATTAAGTGACATTTGCTTATGGTTATGCGGAGCATGTTTAATAAAATCAGGTTTTATAAATTTATAAACTACAGGAAATTAAACCTAAAAAACCCGCACAGATCTTAATATCTCAAATATCTCAAAT
>DQXT01000061.1 GCA_011042225.1 Deltaproteobacteria bacterium
TATAACAATCGCCTATTTGACTTCTTATCTTCTTCGATACGATGGTGTTATTAATTTATGGAATCAACAACTTATAGAAAAATCTCTTCCTTTGCTCATACCTATCAAGCTATGTTTTTTTTGGATTTTCGGGCTATATAGAGGTCAGTGGCGCTATGTGAGTATTGGAGATTTGTGGCAGATTCTTAAGGCAGTTGCGGTTAGTTCTCTAATTATTGTTGGATTGCTTTTATATGTTTACCGTTTCGAGGGTTATTCTAGGGTTCTTTTTCTGAATGATGCCCTGTTGACCTTGGTAATGATAGGTGGCGTCCGTTTACTTATGCGATTATTTAAGGAATATTTCAGCCTGCAGGCTGAACGCAGTAATTCAATACCCATTCTAATAGTCGGGGCAGGGGATGGCGGAGATCTGTTCCTTAGAGAGCTTAGGCACAATGCAAATCATGATTATCTGCCCGTGGGTTTTATTGATGACGATCCAGCGAAAAAAAGCCAGATAATACATGGTATCAAGGTCTTGGGATCCAGGGAAGACATACCTGAAATTGCTAAAAGATATGGAGTTCAAAGGGCCTTTGTATCTATTATGTCGGCATCAAACAGCCAGGTTGAAGGAATTTTTGATATCTGTAAAAAGGGCGGTGTGAAATGTGATAGGGTGCGACCGCTTTTGCCTATAGTGAAATCCAAAGAAAAAGAATCTGTATGTTCAAAAAAAGACAAGGTCGTACCTTTTAGTCCCGGAATGAGGAAAAGGAAATGAATGAGAAGCGTTTTTCTAAAACAGAGTGGAAACGCCTTGAAAAGGGCCTATGCCGTAGTCGAAGGCCTGTTTGGCCCCAGCTTACGGCCAAAGACCGAAAAAAGGCTCTTTTGTATGCAGACAAGTATAAGTACTTTATAGGCAAGGCAAAGACCGAACGGGAGTCTGTTAACATTATTGTAAATATGGCACAGGAAAAGGGCTTTGTGCCGTTTGAACAGGTCGGCCCCGGTTCCGATCGTTTTTTATGGACCTTTAGGGGGAAGGCAGTTGCTCTGGCTGTAACAGGTAAGGTACCTGTCAGTAATGGTATCAGGATCATTGCTTCACATATAGATGCACCCCGTTTGGACCTGAAACAGAATCCAATCTATGAAGATCTGGAGATGGCCTTTTTGAAGACACATTATTACGGAGGGATCAAGAAATTCCACTGGGTAGCCCGTCCTCTCGCTATCCATGGGTTGGTATTGAAAGGGGACGGGGAGGCAATTCCTGTCGAGTTTGGCGAAAATCCTGATGATCCTGTATTTACAATAAATGATCTTTTGCCACATCTCTCCCGCAAGGTGCAGGGTGAAAAAAAGATTTCAGAGGCCATACCCGCAGAGAAACTTAATGTGTTGATAGGGGGTTTACCTCTTTTAGGCCCTGAGGACATGAAGGATGGCGTAAAATTACGTATTTTGAGAATTCTAAACGAAAGGTACGGCCTGGTGGAAGAGGATCTAATAAGTGCGGAATTGGAAATTGTTCCCGCAGGTGATCCAAGGGATGTCGGCCTTGACGGGGCTTTTATAGGTGCCTACGGGCAAGATGATAGATCTTGTGCATATGCCTCTCTTTCTTCCATTCTTGAACTTGAGAGACCCCTGGTTACTTCAGTTGCCCTGTTTCTCGACAAGGAGGAGATAGGCAGTGACGGTAATACAGGGGCCAAATCCAGTTTTTTTGAGGTGGTATTATATGATCTTATGCGCAATGGCGGCCTTCAAATCGAGGCAGATAGCCTCGTACGAATGCTTATTGCATCCAAGGCCATTTCGGCGGATGTTACGGCGGGCATAGATCCTGATTATAAAGAAGTCCATGAAGAACATAATGATGCACTGATCGGACACGGGGTCTGTCTGACGAAATATACCGGTTCAGGAGGAAAGTGTTCAGCAAATGATGCCCATGCTGAATATGTTAACTGGTTGAGGCGCGTCTGGAACGGTTCAAAAGTCGTCTGGCAAGCCGGAGAGCTGGGAAAAGTAGACGAAGGCGGAGGAGGTACTGTAGCCAAATATTTAGCCCAGCGCGGCCTGGACATTGTCGATATAGGACCTCCTTTGCTAAATATGCACTCCCCGTTTGAGATTGCACATAAGACTGACCTGTATATGACCTATAGAGCATTTGCTGCTTTTTATAATGCAGAGGACTGATCAGCATCTTTTTAATCGAGTTTTAAGTAAAAATGCCTAAAGTCTTAATTTACACCATTTGAAGGATTTGCTTTTACTGTCGGGGTGGATATCTCAAAATGGTGTTTTTGTTCCCGTGCTTTTTCTACAGAAAAGGGATTTATTTATATGCAGTTCAAAACTGATTTTTTGATTATAGGGAGTGGAATAGCCGGGCTGAGTCTTGCAATAAAACTTGCCCCGCTGGGCCGGGTAACGGTAGTTACAAAAAAGGCCGCATCCGACACGGCTACGAGTTTGGCTCAGGGCGGCATAGCCTGTGTTTTCGGTACTGATGATAGCTTTGACTTACACCAACAGGATACTCAGCGCGCGGGTGATGGCCTGTGCCATGAAGATATAGTAGAGATGATAGTCAGCCAAGGCCCTTATCATATAAGGGAGTTAGAAAACCTGGGGTTGAAATTCAACAGGGAATCACACAATTCTGACATGCTGGATCTGGGACAGGAAGGAGAACACTCACGGCGTCGTATAGTGCATGTTGGAGATTATACCGGCCGATCTGTTCAGAAGGTCTTGATGGATAATGTCGACAGCCTGCCTTCTGTTAAGGTCTTCGAAGACTATGTTGCAGTTGACCTTATCATTGAAAGCATGATCAAGTCATATTCACCCAGCAGCCCAAAAAAGGAACGTTGTCTGGGGGCTTATTTGCTTGAAGTAGCAACAGGTGATATTCATACTTTTCTTGCCCCAATTACAGCGCTCGCCACGGGTGGATCCGGCAAGGTTTATCTATATACCAGTAATCCTGATGTGGCCACAGGTGATGGCCTAGCCGTAGCGTACCGTGCCGGAGCCAGGATCGCCAACCTGGAATTTGTGCAGTTTCATCCCACGTGTCTTTATCATCCCAAGGCAAAAAACTTTCTTATATCAGAAGCGCTCAGAGGAGAAGGTGCCAAGCTGTTAGATCCTTTATACAGGCCCTTTATGGAGAAATATGATTCTAAACAGAAGGAGCTTGCCGGAAGAGATATAGTCGCCAGAGCAATAGATACTGAATTAAAGAATAGTGGAAAGGATTGTGTATATCTGGACATTAGCCATCGTTCCGCTGATTTCGTTCGGGAGCGTTTCCCAAATATCTATGAGACCTGTCTAGGCTTTGGTATCGATATCACAAAAGAGCCGATTCCGGTTGTGCCTGCTGCTCACTATATGTGTGGAGGGGTGGTCACTGATAGCTATGGGGAGACAGATCTTGAAGGCCTTTTTGCATCAGGAGAGGTTGCATGTACCGGTCTGCATGGTGCTAATCGGCTTGCGTCAAACTCCCTTCTTGAGGCCCTTGTCATGTCTCACCGGGCTTTTCTAAGAATCAGGGAGATATTCCCTGATTTGAAGAAGAAATTGTTTCCCCCAGTGCCTCCTTGGGAAATTAGGGGAGCCGTGGATTTAAAGGAGGCTGTTCTCATATCTCACAATTGGGATGTAATTAGACGTCTTATGTGGAATTATGTCGGTATTGTCCGTAGCACAAAAAGACTTAAATTGGCCAGGCAGAACCTTTCGCCTATTCTCGAGGAGATCCAGCAGCATTACTGGGAATATATCCTGACCCGGGATTTTATAGAACTGAGGAATCTTGCACAGGTTGCGGAGCTTATAATTATCGCAGCTGGCAAGCGAAAGGAGAGCCGGGGAGGGCACTTCACAATAGACTATCCCAACAAAGATGACTGGAACTGGCGTAGAGATACAATTGTTGAAAAGTTTCGAAAGGAAAAGTGAATATAGCCAAACCTCTGTCTTTATAGTTCAAGTCCAGGGGTCTGCTGTCCTTATTTTATTTTTCATCTCTAGGCTTCGCTGGATCAAGAGTTGTGAGCTATGTCCTCTCCGGCTTGGTCTGTTAGATGCATTTTAACAATAGAGAGTCTTTACTGGCATATGTTCTTCTTTCATGATTAATTGGCGCATTTCCTTATTTTAACTGCAGGTCCTTCAGTTCCTATATTTACTGTTCCCGTTGAGGCAATGGGTTTTGTGTGTGGTTATCTGTTTTGTAAATGGACAGGTTTTGGCTTATTCCACTTTTGGTATTACCGTAGAATCCGTAATTGCTTTTTTCGGTTTCATTGCTTTAGTCGTTTGATATTTGAAGACACATAGCCTTAAGGAGTAATATGAATGCGGCAAGCCTTCCTTGATTGTTTCTCCGGGATCAGCGGAGACATGTTTTTAGGGGCACTTGTTGATGCAGGATGGCCTGAGGAGGAATTGATATCTTTACCAAAAAAATTGGGTCTTGAGAACACAGCAGTTGAGATCCATGAAACGAAAAGGAAAGGGATAAAGGGTATTCAAGTCCGGGTCTTCGGATCCAGTCCCCATCCTTTCAGAAGTCTTCGTGACGTGGAAGCAATTCTTGAAGGATCTGATCTGGGACCTGAAATAATTCGACCTTCGTTAAAGGTGTTTAATCTCCTTGCGCATACAGAGGCCAAGGTACATGGCTGTTTATTGGAAGAGGTCCATTTTCATGAAATCGGAGCTGCAGATACATTGGTGGACATTCTGGGGACCATTAGCGGTTTAAACTATTTTTCTGTTGGAAAGATTTTTTGTTCTCCTATTCCATTAACCAGAGGATGGATAAATTGTGAACACGGCAGACTACCCCTGCCTGCTCCTGCCAGTGCTGATTTGCTAAAAAATGTGCCTACTTATGGAGTGGATGGAGAATGGGAACTTGCTACACCAACCGGATGTGCCTTGATAAAGGTTCTGACAGATCATTTCAGCACCTTCCCCGAGATGAAAGTGGAAAAAATCGGATACGGGGTTGGCTCAGGGGATGTTCTTCAATGGCCCAACCTCTTTCGCATCTGGATCGGTGAAGCCCGGACATCGGAAAAGAGACAGGTTGTAGTAGAGTTAAAGAGCTATATAGATGACATGAACCCTGAGTGGTATGAATATCTGATAGAATGCTTGTTTGGTGCAGGTGCCCTAGATGTTGTAATGTGTCCAATATATATGAAAAAAAATCGACCAGGTATTGAGATTACCGTCTTAGCAAAACCTAGCCATGAATATAGTCTCAGTAAGATCCTTTTCGAGGAATCCACTACTTCAGGGGTGCGCCTGAACAGGTGTTTTAGGTACATTTTGCCCAGAAGGAATGGCATGGTTACAACTAATTGGGGTAATGTGCGAGCCAAATTGATTACAAGGCCTGATGGGCAGTCTATAATTTCTCCTGAGTATGAGGCATGCAAAAAGGTGGCACGCAGGTTTAATATCCCTTTAGGTAAGGTCTATCAGGCCGTGAGCCAGATATCAGTTGAAAATTTCGTATATGAAGAAGAATCAGCCATACCGCAAGGTTCAAGTGATGACGGTTAATCTTAGCTTTTGCAAATGGCAACCAAGACTTTGAATTTCAAAGATAGATCAGTTCTGTTTTTTGCGAGCGGACTGTTCCTGGGGTTGATTCCCTTTGCACCAGGCACATTCGGAAGTCTTCTCGGCATCCCTATTCACTGGGTTTTCAGCCGTCTTCCAATTTTTCTGGAAATGTCTTTTCTCGGGCTTGTTGTCTTGATATCTGTATGGATTTCAGGCAGGGCGGAGATTTTACTTAAACATAAAGATCCGTCTCAAATAGTGATAGATGAAGTAGTGGGCATGGCCGTGGCTCTTGCAGGAGCTCCCCTTGAACCTTCTTTGGTTGTAATTACCTTTTTGGTTTTCCGTTTTTTTGACATATTTAAGCCTTTTCCAATCAGATATATAGATAGATCTATCCACGGGGGATGGGGCATTGTTCTCGATGATGTTGCAGCCGGTTTTATGGCAAATATGGCATGGAGACTGTGGAATTTAAGCTTCTAAAATGCCTCAAATGAGCTGAAGTTTCGGAATTCTGAGATCTTGGCCTGTTAACAACATGAAGTCTTTTCTCCTTAACTTTAGGCACTTTAGTAAACATTTATGTCTTTTGGTTTTATATAAAGATGCCGAATTTTGAGATTCTCAAGGTAATCAGTCATGCATGGTGAAATTATAGCTATAGGAGATGAACTTGTATCCGGCAAGGTATTAAATACTACCGCCAGCTTTGCGGCTAATAAGCTTTTTGCTGCCGGCTACCAAGTGACCCGTATAACATCCATTGGTGATGACCCTGATGATATTGAAGAATGCCTGCTGGCAGCAATAAAGAGATCAAAATACGTTATCATTACCGGCGGACTCGGCCCTACTACCGATGATATAACAAACGAGGTTACATCTAAGGCATTAGGACGTCCTCAAGTCTTGAATGAGATGATTTTAGAGAAGATCAGGAGGGCGAAAAAGAGGTTTGCGAATTCTGCTTTTTTGCGGGAAAAGTTGGCATGGTTACCTGAAGGTGCTGAAGTTTTGAATCCGGAAGGCCGTGCTGCGGGTTATCTTTTGATCCACCAAGATATCCCGCTTTTTTTTCTACCTGGAGTGCCCAAGGAGTTGGAAGATCATCTGATAAATAGGGTTATCCCAATGCTTAGCAGATTTTTTTCCGGAAAAATATCTATAAGACAGCAGACGTTCAAAGTATTTGGTCTATCAGAGACAGAGATAAACAAGCTTTTTGAGAAGCTTGAATCCAGCCAGGATGGCTTGAGCATTGGTTATTATCCTAATTTTCCAGAAGTTAATGTAACTGCCACTGTAAAGGGCCGGAATTCAGGGAAAGTCGCCGAAATTTTCCATATGGCTTGTAACACAATAGAACAACTGCTTGGCAGATATGTAGTTGCTGTCAATGAGGAGACCCTGGAGGAGGTAGTAGGTAGACTTCTGCTGGAGAAAGGAGGTATTCTTTCCCTTTCGGAGTCCTGTACAGGTGGTCTTGTAAGCCATCGTGTGACCAGCATTCCCGGCAGTTCCGGGTGGTTTGAGGGGGGAGTAATTACCTATAGTAACAAATCGAAAGAAGATTTCCTCGGGGTCTCTCCCAAGACATTATCTCTCCATGGCGCGGTGAGCTCCCAGGCTGCCATGGAAATGGCAAATGGTGTAAAGCGCTTGGCCGGTACAGAGTACAGCCTAGCTATTACCGGTATTGCCGGTCCATCCGGAGGCACTACTCAAAAACCTGTGGGTACAGTCTATATTGCTTTATCAACTCCGGAAAGAACAGTAGCCGAGCGATTCCAGTTTATCGGAACAAGACACATGATACAAATTTTGGCAGCAGAAACTGCTCTTGATTTGCTGAGGTTGCATTTAAATTATGGTACGTATTTTCCTTGCAATAGACCCGCCCAGTTCACAGCGCAAGATACTTGAAGCACATCAGGGCCGGTGGAAGTCTACAAGGGCGGATGTTAAGTGGATCTATCCATCTAATATGCACCTTACACTCAAATTTTTGGGTGAAATACAGGAATCAAGCACTGAAAATGTCATAGCTGCCTGCAAAGAGGTCTGTTGCCTTTATGGGGACTTCCCTTTGTTTTTTAATGGTACAGGCGTATTTCCAAATCTTAGGCGCCCCAGAGTACTATGGATAGGGATCGGGGGCAAAACAGATCTTATGCGCAGACTGCAAAACAGTCTTGAGACAGCTTTGGAGGAAAAGGGCTTCCCACGGGAAGACCGTACTTTTAGGTCGCATTTGACTGTAGGCAGGGTTCGCTCTTCCTACAGACTTTTAAGGCTTCTTGAAGTATTTTTAAAAGATGATATCGTATTTGAGCCTTTTACAGTAAAAGAAGTAATAGTATACAAAAGCAGGCTGACTAAACAGGGACCCGTATACACTCCTCTGGCCAAATGCCCCTTATGGACTAATGAACGTCCAACATCGAACGTCCAACATCGAATGTTGAATGGGAAAAGATGAAGAAACAGAGGTCAGAAGCCAGAAGTCGGAAAAACAGCAACCAAATATTCCTGAACCTTTATTTCTCATTTGGTGTTTGTTTTTCATTCGACGTTGGACGTTCGATGTTCGATGTTCGATGTTCGATGTTCATCTTTCAGTGTAACCTTTGAACCTTTGAACCCTGAACCTCTGAATGGTTACCTCACCTTATGCAGGCTGCTTTAATCTGCTTGA
>DQXT01000145.1 GCA_011042225.1 Deltaproteobacteria bacterium
TCCGAACAACAGTGGTGGGGCCGCTTTTATCTGAGAGTGATCTGCATGCAATACAGGAGATGGTGCCGCACGGGTCAAGACATCGTTTCCAGGAGTTCCGGCCTGAGAACGCCCTTGACCCTGAACTTCGGATTTCTGTAGGGACGAAAAAAGTCTTAAGTAATTGTGAATAACTTAATGATGAGATTAAGGTGTGTGTGGAGGGGCTATCCAACACCTCAGCGGCCGGCGCATCGGTGATTGCAGGCAGTAGAATAGGTTAACTCTGAACCTGCGAATGTCTGTGTAATATCATTTATTTTTGCTGTTTTCTGAAAGCCTTTCCGCCACATCAAGTACAGCCTTTGCATATGGACGACTGTAGTTATATTTGAGGATGACCGCCTCCTGCTCTTTACGGCTGAGATCGTCCTTCCATCCGTAGTTTCTCAGATAATTTGCCATACTGGCAAGGGCATCGGGTTTTAAGAACAGGTTTATCTTGCCGTCATGGTCATGGTCAATTCCAAAGCGAAGGGCATTTGAGGGCATGAACTGGCACAGGCCTATGGCCCCAAAGATTGAGCCCCTGATTTCCAGAGGGTCTGTTTTGTTTTGTTCGGCATAGACGAGAAGTGCCTTTAGTTCCTTATAGGCCCAGCGTGACTTGTCCCTGAGTTTCTTCTCCACTTGATTTCTTTCGGCAGGTTTAAGCAGTTCAGGATTAAGCCAAGGTTTTATACGATCTATATCAGTAGCCGCCGCCATACTTGCCAATATATTAAAGGCCCGATCAGGACCCAGATAACGGCCGAGGTCTGTTTCCACAAGGAGAATTGCAACTTTTATTTCCTTGGGTATACCGTATTCATCTTCTATCCGAATTAGTAATTCTTTATGGGTATCCAAAAAAAGACCGGCCCTTGAGAGGCGTTCAGGTCTCAGGAACTTACTGTAATCGAGCTTGCTCTCTTTGTGTGAAAGCTTTCGGGGCATGACCCTGGGATTAAACTGGACTTCGGGTCTGGCAAATATGCCGCGAATTGTCTTCTCATCTCCTCCATCCCTTATTAACTGTTCTATAAGAGGTTCCCATACAGAGGCGTTCGTACTCTTGGAGGCAGCCGGGTACGAAACAGGACATATAAGAAAGGAAAGGACGAATATAATAAGGAGAACTGTAATAGATTTAGCCCAGCCAGCCATCCGGATACTCCGTGATTTTCCGTGTTTCAACCTGTAGTGTTTTATGCGTTGAGTCATTTTCAAGGAATTGTCTCCAGTATTCTTGTTTTTCAATATAGTCATCCAACTCCATGCCGGCGAGTTTGGACTTGGGTTTGAACTTCATATTGAAAGGATTTTTGAATACACCGTTTTCCTTGATTCGATAATCTAAATGCGGTCCTGTAGACATACCACTTGATCCCACATAACCTATTATCTGCTTTTGCCTGACACTTATTCCCTTTTTTAAGCCTTTGGCAAATCTGGAAAGGTGGCCGTAATAAGTCTTGTAGCCCCCAGGATGTTTTAAGATCACGATCCTGCCGAAACCTTTCTGCCAGCCCACAAAACTTACTTTACCGGCTGCAGTGGCCATTACGCTGGTACCTATGGGAGCGGCGAGATCCACTCCATGATGAGGACGATAGACCTTGAGGATAGGGTGCAGACGTCTATTGGAGAATTTGGATGTCAATCTGTACACAGGGAGAGGAGATCTTAAAAACGAGGTCCCGACCTCCTGGCCGGCGGAATCGTAGTACTTACCCTCGGTTTGATCCCTTGGCCTGTAATAGTATGCGTTAAAGTTCTTGTAATGGCTTTTGTACCGTGCTGCCACAATTCTGCCGTAACCCACAAAACAATCATCCTTGAAATATTCTTCAACGATTACGTCAAATTGGTCACCGGACCTGGTTTCGGTATTAAAATCCAACCTGGATGCAAATATATCCGCAAAGGCTACGGCTAGTTTACTGTTGGCCCCTATCTTTGAGAAGGCGGTAAACAGGGAGCCGTCTATTATACCTGATAGTTTTATCAGACGGCATTCCAGTAAAACCGAGTCTCTGAAGGCGTTGAACTCATTTTTGCCATCCTTATTGGCCTCTAACGTATAGATTTCAAGCGGGCTCTTCTTATAAGTACATCGAATGAGTCCGCCAGCATTGTCCAAAGAGATATGGAAGGAATCTCCCGGTCTGCATTTTTTAAAGTCGACGACTTGTGAAAGGCCTTTAATTACCTGGGTTTTCACAGACCTGTCCAGCTTATTTCTGTCCATGGCATGGTCAAAGGTCTCACCGGATCTGATGGTGCCGGTTACTATGTAGGCCGGTTTTATTTCTACTGGATATTCGGTATTGTCCTCGATATTTTGATTTCCGGTCGGATCCGCCTGTTCTGATGTTAATGCGTTTTGTGGGGACGAGGTTTCCGGAGATCTATGATCGCTCATCCATGAATAGGCTACTAAAAAGATGCAAAAAAAAACCGACAAGAGGAGAATAATGCGGGGAAAAATATTGTTCATAATTGATAATTTAAGTCTTCAGGGGTTCAGGGTTCACAAAAAGATAAACTATTTACAAGCTTGATTTTTATCACGTATTCAGCCAGGGCACAACAGTAGTGATTATATTTTACCCATCTGTTTTTAAGTAAATTTTATCCAGGCTTTTCTGCTCCTTGGGCCGTCGAATTCACAAAAAAATATCTTCTGCCACGTTCCCAGGCACAACCGACCGTTTTCGAAAATTACCTGTATTCCTGATCCTACCAGTGATGACTTGATATGGGCAGGTGAGTTTCCTTCCAAGTGGTGATAGTCATACTCCCATGGAACCATCTCATTAAGTACAGAGATTATGTCCCGTCGTACCGCGGGATCCGCGCCTTCATTAATGGTCAAACCCGCCGTTGTATGGGGTACATATATAAAGGCAAGGCCATCATTACCACCGACTGAAGCTATAGTCTGCTGTATCTGCCCGGTAATGTCAATTAGTTCGGTCTTTGCCTTGCTTTTTATTGAAATAGATTCCATGGTTCAGGCCTCCTGAATAGATTGATTAATAACTATTGAAATCAAAAAGATATCTTGAGTTCTAATACGTCTTAACAGGTCTAGATGCATCAGCAGAAAATTCATCCAAGCCGCGTATTCCCCCATTAATCATCATCCGGCTTTTTGAATCGTTCCAGTTGTGCTTGATAATAGTCTGTATTTGAAGGGTCTTTTTTTATGGCCTCTTTCTCTATAGCTATGGCCTTCTCTATATATCCATTAATAAACAAGCTCTCCGCAAGGGTGTCTAGGATGTACCCCGCTGGTTTTAGATTGGCGGCCCTTGAGGCAAACATCAGTGCCTCTTCAGGTTTTCGAAACTCAGAATCGTCAGCGGTTGCGTAAATCCATGCGATGTTATTCAAGATATCGGGGTCATCAGGTGCCGAATCAAGGGCCTGTTGATAGATCTCTATAGCCTTGGCATATTCCCTTTTTTGGGCAAGGATTTGACCAATAATGATATACAACTCCGGTCTCTGTTCTTTGTTACTCGTGAGTTTTTCAAAATATAGCTGAGTTAAATTGTTTTCGGCAGCGTTTTCCCATGACTGCGTAGGCATGAGGCTTGGCATGATTATAAGCAGGCCTGCAATGCCGATGAATAGTCCTTTGCTGACCATTAATTTTTTTAAATATTTTTCCTTTACTATCGGCCGTCGGGCAACTTCAGTCAGAAAATTTACCCTCTCTGCGATACTGAAGTGATGCCAGTTGGGCTGATTGCGAATATTTTGTGCCAGGATGCCGACTTTTTCCAGGGCGTTAATAAGGTTCCAGGGGTGACCCTGTGTTTCGAAAACATAGAGATCTGCCTGACGTTCAAAATTTCGCATGAAATAACCCATAAGAAAGCGAAAATACAGTACAAGCAATATTCCCGTTGGAAATATTACCAAAAAAGAAATAAGTGCCTTGGGCCAATATTGGAGTTGAATCAGTATCTCAAGAGATAGATCGCTGGATAGCAGCCATGTCTCCAAGGGAGCAAAGAGCCGATATGCAACCAAAGTAAAAGTAACTAGGAAGAATATATACCAAAGCAAGTGCCTGTGGCACAGATGAGCCACTTCATGAGAAAGGACCGCTTCAATTTCTTGGGGGAGAAGGTGTTTAACAAGACAAGGGGTGAAGAGTATGTATCGAAATCCGGGGACAAGACCAAGGACAGCGGCCGTACAGGATCTGCTTCCACTTAGGGGCCATATGAGGATTTCTTTGAAATCTACATTGGTGCGTTTGAGAAAATTTTCCACCAGGCTCCTTAGCGGTCCCTTGGGAAAAGGCACGCATCCCCAGATCATCCGTATTACCGGCGGCATAAAGACCAACATTAAGGACAGGCAGAAGAAAGAAAATATTAATTCTCCGAACGGCTTGTTGAGCAGCTCCTGAAATCTATGGGAGGGGATCGTTACTATAAGATCGCCCAATATGGTCAGTGTCAGGTAAAGGATCAGGAAAGGGAGTATAAGTCTTAGCCTGGATTTCAGATCTTCTAGTAAAGGAACTCCAGTGAGGCCTTTTCTGTTGAGTATCCACCAGTATAAAGTCCAGAGAAGAATTAAATATAAGATGTACAGGCTGATTCCTGCTGTTTCGACTAATGTCGGAATAAAAGAGACGCCTGGTAAAAATATCAGATATGTTTTTATATCAAGCAGGTAAAAATCAATTATAAGGGGTGTCAAAGAGGCCCATTGAAGTCTCTCGAGAACTGAGGAGGGCACCTTGCTGGTATATGATCTATTTAGGACCCAGAAGACCAGGCCTATCCATACCAGGGTCTTTACAAGCCACAGAAGGATCACGGTTCCATGGGATAGCGCCGGTTGCGGATCATGCGGCGCCCCAACAACCAGAACCATTGCTACCATGAAGGAAATAATCTGATTATAAGGCATATTAACTATAAAATAACATCTCTTGTGCCAAGAAAAAAGGAGCGGCCTACTGGTTATTATTTATCTGAAAGAGGCCGATGATAACATAATAACAACGGACACCTTAACTTTAGGTCCTTATAATCTTGGTTAAATTAAGATTCTGTTTGGTTAAATTAAGATTCTGTTTCCGCGTTGTCCTGCTCAGGAGGTTATCTAATGGATTGGAAAATAGATTGGGCTGGAATCTTTGAAAAACTTAAGACTGAAAACATTATCTCATATGTATTGAATCTTGATATCATAAGTCTGGTTACCAATCCCTATTTGATGGTGTCAATAATTTTTGTACTGTGTTTACTCATCTTTTTCAAGTTTGTGAGGACCCTGGCGTTACTGTTGGGCACTGTCGCTATAGGTCTGGCATTGATCTATTCTTTTCCCGAAGAGGGCCAGGAGTTGGCTCTCGGGGATATTGCAGTTTTGGGGACGACCTGTTTTTTAGCTGCTGCTTGCTGGATATATGTTTTTCTTATAAGAATTGATTGATGAAATATTTGGATTGTTTAAAAAAATGAAAGGTCCTCTGATAATTGGTCTTTAGCGGTCTGACTACCGGATATCTCGATCCTGTCGGGGATCAGTTGATATCATTATATGAACGTCTTTTGTCGGCCTTTGGACCGCAGGATTGGTGGCCGGGCGACTCTCCGTTTGAGGTATGCGCAGGTGCAATACTTACACAGAATACCAGCTGGAAAAACGTAAAAAGAGCTATCTCCAATCTAAAAGACAAAGATCTTTTGAGGCCAAGGGCCATTTATGAACTTTCCAGGGAGTCGCTTGCTCAAATTATCCGGCCGGCTGGGTATTACAATGTAAAAGCCGAGAGGCTCCAAAATTTTGTGGCCTTTTTGATGGATGAATTTGAGGGTAATATAGATGATATGTTTTCAAGGGGGCTTGATATATTAAGGCCGATGCTTCTTGATATTAAGGGCATAGGCCCTGAAACTGCCGACAGTATACTGCTTTATGCAGGAGGACTCCCCAGTTTTGTAGTGGACGCTTATACGGTAAGGGTCCTTATGAGGCACGATTTTATAGACGAGAATGCCGATTATGAGGGGGTCCGCTCTCTTTTCATGGACCATCTGCCTGCCGATGTAGAACTCTATAACGAATATCATGCCCTGTGGGTTATTCTTGGCAAGAATTTCTGCAAAAAGACAAAACCCAAGTGTGATGGATGTCCATTAAACGGAATATAAATAAGGCCTATAGCAAAATCCATGAGTCCTGCAAGGGCATCAGCAGGTCAAAAAAAGAGCTTCCGGGAAGAAGACCGTCGAAGAATGTAAGAAAGATATTGTTATTAAATGTAAGGATGAATTAGTGATGAATTAGTTTATAATAAGTCATGGCATTCAGTTATGGGAGAATCTTAAATTGGCTTGAGGCACACAAGCCTGTAGCTTCTGCCAGAGTACAGGTCTTTTTGGTGGCCCTTATGTGGACAATTGTGGGTCTTTCTTTATTTATAAGGGGGGCAGACAACATAATGAGTTTACCATGGTCCGTGAATCCATGGTGGCTTGCCGTTGCTGCTCTCGCAGGGGTATTGAAAGGTCGTTTGATCTTTGACAAGACGGCAGAGCGGATAATTTTACGCATACTGAGCAGGAAAGGGCACGGGTGCCTTGGAGGATTTCTTTCTCTCAAAAGCTGGGGGATGATTTTGTTTATGGTTTTTATGGGTATATCTTTGAGGGTCAGCCCATTGCCCGTAGTCATAGTGTGGGCAGTCTATGTGTCAGTGGGTGCAGGCCTTTTCTTTTCCAGCCGTTTATTTTGGATGGAATGGGGCAGGCAAGGATATTCTTCCTAATATTTCTTTGCTACAATCAATAACCCCTTGACCTGATCTCCGGACTCCTTCCTGATATCCGCTTCGGTCTCTTCTATTAAACGGAAGGTATGACGGCTTAATATTCCTTGTATATATGCACGTGAGTGGGCATAGCGACCGCAGGGGAATAGCCGTTGTCCAATGCCGTTGTTGTCATCCAGCCTTTCTACTGAAAAGGCAATGATACCTCCGTAATTGAGACAGGAAGTTGCAGACCTGATTATAGGGTCCAGATTTCCAAAATATACAAAGACGTCGGAACTATATATAAGATCAAATTTTTGGGGGAATTTCCAGTGTTGAAGTATGTCAAAGACCTCAAGCCGGTCGTAGATTTTTTTCTCCGCGGCCTTTTCGAGCATTTTTGACGAGATGTCGACTCCTATCAGTCTTTTTGCAAAAGGCCGATAAAATCGAGACCCCAGGCCGGTACCGCAACCAAGGTCTAAAACCGTCATTTCTGTAGACAGATAAGGGCGCACAAGGTCAAAAAGCAGTTGCGGGGTCTTATATCCAAGGCCCTCAACCAGAGTCTTTTCAAAGGTCCCTGCACATCCGTCAAAGACCCTTCGTATATATTCCGGTGGAGCGGCATCAGGTGTTTCCTGTGTCCCAAGGCTTTGGAGCATAAATCTTGCCGACTCATCATCAGGTTTGATCTTAAGGACCGTTTTATAATGGTCCTCGGCCTCCTTGAACCGCCCGAGCTTTTGTAAAGAAATCCCGAGATTGAAGTGGGCGGATGTATAATCCGGCCTTATCGCAATTGCCTTTTTGTATGACTTTGCAGCGTTTTGAATCATATTGAATTCATCCTGTGCCACACCGAGATTGTTCCATGCCTCCGGCATTTCGGGAGAAAACTCCACTGCCTTGCTGAAACAGGATAAGGCTTTGTCCAGGTCTCCGGTTTCCCTGTATGCAGTACCTAAATTATTCCACGCCTTACCAAAATCAGGCTGTTTCTCCAGTATGATCCTGTAATCACTTATGGCACCCCTGTGATCGTTCTTTAGCTGTTTTAGCCAGGCCAGGTTATAATATGCAGGATAATAGGGGGGTCTGAGTCTTGTTGCCTTCTCAAGGGTCCTTTCGGCCTTATCCATTTGGGCCTGGTCCATGAAAACGGTTCCCAGAGCGTTCAGTACTGCTCCCAAGCCGGGCCTGTCTTTCAATATTTCCAGATAGACTTTTTCCGCCTCAGCCAGCCGGCCCTCTCTGTGGGCTAAAGA
>DQXT01000065.1 GCA_011042225.1 Deltaproteobacteria bacterium
CCTTCATAGATGCCTTTTCTTTGTGGGTAGCCTTAGCCTTTTTCTGAGCCTCTGCCCTCTTCCTCCGTAGCTCTTCTAGATCTGCTAACTCCTTGGCCTTAGCCTCTTCCTTCGCCTTGGCCTCTGCTTCGGCCCTTGCCTTGGCTTCTTCCTCTGCCTTCCTCTTTGCCTCTTCCTCAGCCTTCGCCTTGGCCTCGGCCTCTGCCCTAGCCCTTACCTCTTCTTCTGCCTTTGCTTTTGCTTCTGCCTCGGCCCTAGCCTTGGCCTCTTCCTCGGCACTAAGCTTAGCTTCTACTTTGGGTTCTTCCTTAGGCTTGGGCTTTTCCTCTGCCTTTGCCTCTTTCTTTTCTTCCTCTCTTGGTTTTAACTCGACGACTTTCTTTTCAGGCTTTGCCTTTGGTTTTTCTTCTTTTGCCACCGCCTTTGGCTTTTCCTTGGCCGCAGGCTTCTTTGCCTCCTTCTTCACCTCCTCCTTAGCGGGTTCACCCTCTGCACCAAATTCCAGATTTGGCTCGGGTGAAATTGCCAGCAGATCTGCTTCCTCATAGGGAAGGGATTTTGTAATCTCCCCTATCTCTGTGGCCATTCCGCCTTCGATCATCAAATTAATAAACGAGCGGATCATGCGTACACTCTCAGGGTGGCGGAGTATTACAACATCAGCGCCCGCCAGCAGGTAACATACTGCAGCTACAATCTCCATCATAATGGCTCGCTTTTCCGGATCACCCATGGTCGGGGCCTCGTCAATCCCTTCCCCTGCCTCTTTACATTTCCAGATCTCATTGGCAAGATTAGAGATAATAGGGGATTGAAGCTTATCATCCTCTTGGGTCAGTGCGGCCATCCTAATCCTTTCCATCACGGAGTAACTGTACTCTAACCCGTACCCAAGTCCGCCAGTTGTGGGATCAATAATGATGTTATCCAGCGAAACACCGAGATTTTCCAGAAGAATATTAAGTTGTTTTGCCAGATTGACATCAATGGGGGTAGAAGCAACGACCGTGTGGTGATAAGCCAATGCCGTCGCACCGACACCTTTATAACACCCCTCTTCTACGGGTGACAGGCCAACATTGTTACCTTCACACACTTCACATATTTTTCGAAGGACTTCTTCATCCTTCTGGTTATTGGCCGTGCCCCACATAACAACTGGAACATCTACCGCATCCACCACTTTCTTGGCCACCTCAGCGGCCTCATCGGCAGATCTGTCCATGCCATTTGGGTCTGTGCTTTTGAGTTGGAGCACAATAATATCCGCACCATAGTCATCAACACACTTCTTTGCCCAAGCAGCTGGATCAGAGGCCACATCCTTAAATGGCTCCAGTGCAGCAGCAGGCCACTCCTCTGAAGGATCGTAATCCCAGATCTCCATTGCAATCTTGGGCGGATTTGGCATCTCGCCTTCGAAAAGGTGAAATGGATACGACGTTTGAGCGCCTAATGTTATTGCGCTATCACCTGTACCGATTACTACCTCTCTGATTCTTCCAGAATAGGTCTGTTTAGGGATTTCAAAAGCCAATTTTAGCCCTCCTTACTTTGGTTTACTCATCATGGGTAGGTGTACACAAAACAACTCTAGACCCCAGCATTTATTTTGGTACTGAGGTCTAATGTTGTGAAAAATATAACAAAGCATCACAAAAAAATTACCTCATTACGGAGGTAACCGAGGGAGTAAAATAGACGATGCGTCTAGGGTTGTCAAGCAAATTTTGCAATAATTCGGCTATCTTTTAACCCTATATATAGTGCTAACTGTCGAAACAATACTATATATGGAAAGGCGGCAAGCATCATGAAAAGCATTCCAACAGCTAAATTTATATAGTGGATACCAGCTGGTTAAATATCTTATATGCCTCTTGCAGAGCCCTATTGTTAGGTGGCAACTCCATAGTCGGTTCTCCCTTTAGATCATAGCTCCGAATATCCTCATCCTCGGGAACAATTCCTATCAGATCTAAATCAAAAGAAGATGCTGCATCTTTAATCTCTTGTTCCTGCCCTTCTTTTGCGAGGTTCACAAGGACATACTTATCTTTGATATTTAGCCTTAGCTCCTCAGCTAGCCTTACAATCCGGTGTGCCGCCTGAAGCCCCCTCCTCGTTGGATCTGAAACAACTACTAAGGCATCAATGTTGTTGGTGGTAAGACGACTAAGGTGCTCCATGCCGGCCTCATTGTCCATCACGATAAATCTATAATTACTAATGAGTCTTTCAAGAGACTGGGTTAAAAGGGCATTTGCAGCACAGTAACAGCCCGCTCCTTCCGGTCTGCCCATTACGATGAGATCAAAACCATCAGACTCCACTACGGCCTCTTGAAGTTTCATCTCCATAAACACATCTTTGGTCATTCCCGTGCCTACGTCCTTTTTCATCTGTTCCCTTGCCTCGCCTAGTGTCTCATTTACCTCAAGTCCCAATACTTCGTTAAGATTTGCATTGGCGTCAGCGTCAACAGCGAGCACCGGGGTCATACCCTTTTCCACTAGATAGCGTATCAGTATGCCAGCCAATGTGGTTTTCCCTGTTCCCCCTTTGCCCGCAAAAGCAATTGAGTGCATAAAAGGTTCCTCCTACTGTTTTTGGTTGAAATTACCATATTACTTTAATAGTATTCTGCCGGAGCTCAACGTCTCGCATATACCTAAATAATTATGCCAAAAAAAAAAGACATATGGAAGCAAATCATCCAAATAGTCCAATCTCGCCATCAAGATAGGGATATAACGCCTTGGTTTTCCAACACCCAACTTAGCTCTCTGACCTCCAAGAATGCAATAATTAAGGTGCCAAACCGCTTTGTGGGAATATGGCTGAGAGATCATTTTCTTAAGGATATACAAGAGGCTTTCGCACAACTTTGCGGCTCAAGCCCTGAAATCTCATGTTCTTACGCTCGCTCAGCCGTTTCTTCCCCTGAGCAGCCTATAGATCATCAGGCATATACATCATTGTTGTCCCCACTTCACCCTGAAAATAACTTTTCTTCATTCATTCTAGACAGCAAGAACCGCTTCGCACATACCGCCGCGTTTTCTTTAGCGCAAAACCCGTCATCCGCCGACCCTTGTGTCCTTGTAATTTTCAGCAATTTTACCTCAGGGAAAACCCATTTATTGCAAGCCATTGGAAATTATATAATGGATAACAAGCCCAATGCATCTGTAGGGTATCTATCTTCAAAACAGTTTGTCTCAAAACTAGAGGCAGTTGAGGATGCGAGATATCTCAAAAAGCTTGGAGAATCTTTTTTGAATCTCGATATCTTGATAATGGATGACATTCACCATCTTGGAGGTCATAGAAAATCACAGCAAGCCCTTCTTACTATAACCGATGCCCTCCTTTCCCATAAGAAGCCTATAATTCTTTCATCTTCCAAGCCACCCGCTTCGATACCAGACATCGACCGACACCTCGCTTGTAGGTTAGGATCCGGTATTCTGGCTGAAATCACAGGGGTTGAAGAACAAACAAGATTTGGCATACTCAGAAATAGATTAACAAGAGAAGTGGTGAATATTCCAGATGATATTATATTTTATCTAATTAACATTACTGAAGATGTCTCCGAGCTTCTCCGCTTCGCCGACACTATACTCATTCCCGGCATTAAAAACGGAACAGTTGATTTATCGCGAATCAGGAGACTCCTTGGCTCCAAGAAATCGACAGTAATCACCACAGATAACATCCTCGACTCCGTGGCACGCTATTACGCTATAAAGCGATCAGAATTAAGCTCAGGGTCCAAACGACGTAGGACTTGCCACTGTAGACATGTAGCAATATACCTTTGTAAAGAAATTCTAGGCCTCTCGCTCCAGGAAATTGGGAGTGTACTAGGAAAAATGAATCATTCCAGCGTATTATACGGGTTAAAAAAAATAGAAAAAGATATGAATTATAATCGACAAACTTTTCAGGAAATTCGAGAGCTAAAAAGGATAATAACATATTGTTAATTCTAAAATTTTTTAGTACAATCCAGGTGATAATACCCAAAATTCATTGTCGGTTATGAAGGTAAAAATAATAAGAACTCATGTATAGAATATATTGTTAAATCAATAAGTTAAAATAGTTTTTGAAAAATAGGTGCCGCCTATTGTTATTCCTGTTTTGTACTTAATACTAAAATAACCATAAACATCTTTAACAAGGAGAATGTATCATGAAATTGACCGTGGATCGTAGCTTATTGCTGAAGGCGTTGGGCAGGGTTCAAGGAATTATTGAGAAAAGGAGTAATATGCCGATTCTGTCCATGGTGTTGTTGGACGCAACTACACCCGATCTACAGATTTCTGCTACGGACCTGGAAATAGCATACCGCCAGACCTTACAGGCAAGCGTAAAGGAACAGGGGGGCGTTGCTACGCACGGTAGAAAGCTCTTTGAGATATTGAGAGAAAGCACCGCAGATCACATCGAAATAAGCAGTATGGAAAACAATTGGATTAGGATTTATGATGGAACAGCTAGATTTAACCTTGCCGGGCTCCAAGCTGAGGAATATCCGGTTCAGATAGAACCGTCCGATGTCGAGTTGCTCGATATTGAGGGCTCCATCATAAGTGAGATGATAGCTAAGACAATTTACGCTGTAACCTTGGAGGAGGCAGGATTCAAACTATCTGGGATTTACACAGAAAAGATTGCTGAAGCAGAAGGTGAAGTTCTGCGTATGGTAGGAACCGATGGCCACAGACTCTCCTTGATTGATAAGACTATAGAGGGTCTCGATAAATTGGATTTATCGGGTGGGGTTATGATACCAAAGAAGGGAATGAATGAGATTAATCGGCTAGCTTCTGAAGGAGGCCTGATACAAATAGGTTTCAAGCAAAATAATTGTGTAGTGAAAAAGGATGGAGCGGTTATAATGATTCGCCTATTGGACACCAGGTTTCCGGACTACCGTGCGGTAATTCCCAAGGCGACAGGCCACAAATTGAGGGTAGACAGGGGTTTTTTGCTTCAGGCAATGAAAAAAATGCTCATTTTGAGCAGTGAAAGATATAGGGCTGTGAAAATAACGCTTGCCGACGGCATATTAGATCTTCACTCTACAAATCCTGACTTGGGTGAGGCTGAAGAGAAGATACCTGTGGAATACGACGAAGAGCCTTTGGAACTGGCATTCAACGCGCGTTACTTCATAGATGTGTTGCAGAATATGGAAAGCACTGAAGTCGAACTGGGCTTCGTGGATAACTCGAAACCATGTGTAATAACGGGAGAATCTGACGAGGGCTTTTTAGGTCTAATCATGCCCATGAGGATATAAAAATGAAGCAGGCAACAGCAGATTATAGAGCTTCGGCCATAAAAGTATTGGAAGGGCTGGAAGCAGTAAGAAAAAGACCGGCGATGTACATAGGAAACACTGCCTCTGAGGGTCTTCATCACCTTGTATATGAGGTGGTGGATAACAGTATTGACGAGGCCCTAGGTGGCTATTGCGATTTTATAGACGTTCAGATCCTTCAAGACGAAAGCGTAATTGTGGTTGATAATGGCAGGGGTATCCCTGTGGACATGCATGAAACAGAGGGAATTCCGGCCCTAGAGTTGGTAATGACTAGACTTCACGCAGGGGGAAAGTTTGATAATAAGACCTATACAGTGTCAGGGGGCCTGCACGGTGTTGGAGTCTCAGTTGTTAATGCCTTGTCGGAATTTTTGGAGGTGGAGGTCTATCGCGACGGCAAGATATACACGCAGAGGTTTGAGCGGGGTAAAAAGACCACGGAATTAATTGTAAAAGGAGAAACTAAACGCCGGGGAACCAAGATCCACTTCAGACCTGATCCTCTCATATTTAGCAATATGTTTTTTGATTTTGAACTTCTGGCTAGTAGAATGAGGGAGTTGTCTTTCCTTACTAAAGGCGTGAAGATTAGGATCTCCGATGAGCGAACGGGAAGGAAAAAGGAGTTCATTTATGAAGGCGGTATCCGATCTTTCGTGGAATACCTCAACCGAAACAGAGAGGTAATTCATTCAGAGCCAATATACATTTCTGGGCAGAAGAATAAGGTAATTGTTGAAATAGCCTTTCAATACAATAACTCCTATAAGGAGAACATCTTTAGTTTTGCTAACAATATAAATACAAAAGAAGGTGGAACTCACCTGATCGGTTTCAAATCTGCTTTAACAAGAAGTATAAATCAATATCTCCAAGGTTCTCAATTGTCAAAAAATTTTAAGGGAAAGCTTACGGGAGATGATGTTAGAGAAGGGTTAACGGCTGTTATTAGTGTGAAGCTTCCTGATCCTCAGTTTGAGGGACAGACTAAGACCAAGTTGGGAAATAGTGAAATTAAGGGATATGTGGAGAACTTGGTAAACGAGGGCTTGAGCGCATTTTTTGAAGAAAATCCTTCTGTTATCAAGGGCATTCTGGCAAAGGTAATTGATGCTGCTCGGGCACGGGAAGCGGCTAGAAAGGCAAAGGAACTGGCAAGGCGAAAAGGGGTCCTCTCTGATCATTCTCTTCCTGGTAAACTTGCTGACTGCCAGGAGAAGGACCCTGCGAGGAGTGAGATATTCATTGTAGAGGGTGATTCTGCAGGTGGGTCGGCTAAGCAGGGCAGGGATCGGAGATTTCAGGCCATCTTACCTTTGAAGGGAAAGATATTGAACGTGGAAAAGGCAAGATTCGATAAGATGCTTTCAAGCGAAGAAATTCGCACCATGATATCAGCCCTGGGCACGGGTATTGGAGATAAGGACTACAACATTGGTTCCCTTCGGTATCATAAGGTCATTATTATGACAGATGCGGATGTGGACGGCTCCCACATCAGGACCCTACTTCTGACGTTTTTCTTCCGGCAGATGCCGGAACTAATTGACAGAGGTCACCTATACGTAGCGCAACCTCCACTTTACAGGGTTGTTGAAGGTAAGGATGAGAGATTTCTAAAGGATGAAGATGAGTTCAATGAATTTATACTCCAGCGGGTCTCTAGCAAAGGATCCCTGAGGCTTGAAAATGGAAACCGAATCGAGGGCAGACAGCTTAGTGCCATTTTAGGGGGACTCATAAAATTTTACCGAAATGTAGAGAAACTTATGAGAAAAGGTTTTGCCAGAACCTTTATTGATCAAATTGCTAGAACTGGTCTGGATGATCGTAGAAAGTTCAAAGACAAGAATTTTATGGAGGGCTTCTTGAAAGGGCTGCAAGACAGAGGTTTTAAAATAACGGATATTCGGGTGCGAGATGAAGATGGTTACTATGAATTTAGCATTTCTGATGGTCCCGGAGTTACCCATGTCTTTACAGTAGACTGGGAATTTATTTCAAGCCCGGAGCTTAGACAAATAATAACCATGTCCCCCATATACAAGAACCTCACCCAAAAGCCCTTCGTAGTTTCCTTCGATGGAGAGAAAAAGACTGTGGAGGCGCCTGAAGAGCTGGTGGAACTGATGCTAGAAAAAGGCAAGAAAGGCTTAACGGTTCAAAGATACAAGGGGCTTGGTGAGATGAATCCTGAGCAACTATGGGCCACCACCATGGACCCCACGCGTCGCAATCTGCTTCAAGTGCGCATTGAAGATGATGTTGAGGCAGACGAGATATTCACCATCCTAATGGGAGACAAGGTTGAACCCCGTAGGGCCTTCATTCAGAACAACGCCCTTGAGGTCCATGAGCTGGATATCTAAGCCTCTTGGGTAAAAAAACCGCCGTATGACAAATCAAAGAGTTCTTCGGGCTGCTGAAAGCAACAGATAAAGGAATAATCAAATGATGGAAAGCAAATCGGCCATTGAGTTCGTTAAGATCGAAGATGAGATGAAGAGGTCCTACCTGGAGTATTCCATGAGTGTGATCGTTGGTAGAGCCTTGCCTGACGTACGAGACGGGCTAAAACCTGTGCACCGTCGTGTCCTCTACAGTATGTATGAGCTCAAAAATACATACAACAG
>DQXT01000030.1 GCA_011042225.1 Deltaproteobacteria bacterium
ACTAGCTGAAATGCCTCCTCATATATCCTTCCAGCCTGTCATATGCCTCGTTTAAGATGGCTTCAGGAGGAAGAAAGACTACGCGGAAATGCGGGGTCTCAGGCATCGAACCAAAGCCGCTGCCGTGCACTACAACTACACCGGTCTCACGGATAAGGCCTTTTACGAATTCCTTGTCATCCACATCTTCCTCGATCCTGGGAAATGCATAGAACGCCCCGTCAGGTCTCTGGCAAGATATGCCGGGAATGGCATTCAGCCTCTCGACCGTCAGGTCCCTGCGTCGAATCAGCTTTTCCGTGGTCTCCTTAATATGGATGTGATCACCGTTCAAGGCGGACGCTATTGCAAACTGCTTTGGGTGCGAGGCACAGAGCCTTGCCCTCGCGAGCTTTTTCATGGCCTCGGTATAATCCTCCACCAGCTCTTTGGCCCCGCTTACTAAGCACCATCCGATACGGAATCCAGGGGCAAGATAACACTTGGAAAGGCCGTTAAAGGTTACTATGGGGAGCTCTTCGTCCAATGAGGCCGTACTGATGTGGCGCTGACCGTTCAGGATAAGTTTGTCGTATATCTCGTCGCTGAAGATTACCAGATTGTAACGCCTTGCCAGTTCCACTACCTTACGCAAGGTGTCCTCACTATAAACGGCGCCTGTAGGATTATTTGGGTTTATGATCACAATCGCCCGCGTATTTTCATCTATCTGTTTCTCTATGTGATCAATATCCGGCTGCCAGGCATTGTCTTCGTCCAGCAAATAAGGCCTGGCTTCACCGATCAGGCGGCTGAGCAGCGCATTGTAAAGGGGATAACCCGGTGACGGGACAAGGACATTTTCGCCCCTGTTAACCAGCGCCGAAAGCGCAAAATCAATGGCCTCACTGGCACCCGTGGTAATCAGTATGTCATAAGGCTCCATACCGCTTTTCACGGCCTCTTTTCTCACCGCCTCAATGGCCTCCGGCACCCCATCGGAGGCGGAATACCCTGTGTAATCATCCAGCATTGCCTTGTAGCTGGCATCTATGAGATGCCTGGGGGTGTGGAAATCAAATAACACGGGATCTCCTATGTTAAGATAAAGGAGATCACCTCCGCTGCTCTTTCTCTTATCAGCTACCAGTATGATATCCCTGATGGCATAAGCAATATGCTCTGTTCGTTTTGAAGGATTGATTTTCTTAAGTGTACTCATGTTAATTATTTGCCAATAAAAACTCAGTTGGTCATTTGCAAAATCTATCTTAATGAATTCACCCAATGCCCCAATTTGTCAACTTAAATTTTACACAAACAACCCAATCACCAAATCACCCAATCCTATGATGGTCCCTCCCAAGATAAAAATTCAGCCATGAGGAGGTACTGTCAAGGGCCCAGTCTCTTGGAGGAAGCCGGGGACCGGCCAGTCTTTCTTGTTCACCAAGGCATCGAAGTCGTTCGTACACCATTACATAAAAACACCTCCGCCTTCCAGGCCAGACCTCGCACCAGCCATCTCTGCTGCCTCCACAAGGGCCGTTAAGAAGGAACTTTGAACACTGGGACTGGGGACACAGAAAACCCATTTCTCCTAAAGTACAATCTCCACAGCGGCGGCAATCATACAGCCATTCTTTTACCCGGTATTCAAAAGATGTGAAGCGGTTTTTTGAAGATGAATCATCAATCCAGCCGGCCATTCTGCGCAGGGAATTGAAAAGGGGCCTCCCAGGGTCAAAGGCAAGCCCGTGGAAAAGGCGTCCAAGACTCAAACCCAGTGAATCCTTCAAGGAAAGACCGATATCTGAAACCGGATTCGGCTCATCACAATTGAGACTGGTTTCAGGATCTTCTTTGAAATACCAGAAGCTGCATTCCTCTGGAAAAAGAAATCCGTAAGTAAAGGACTTCCATCGTTCCCCTATCTCCATGGCCCGCTCAACGACCCATTTAACATGCGCATATTTGAGTCCCGGACCGCTTATATGTGCGCCCTCGTAGCCGAGGCCTTTCAGTATCGACACCAACCTGGCTGCACGCTCCAGCCCGGCACTCTCTCCCTTGTCATCCGACAAGGCCTCTTTTTCCATACGTTCCAGAAGCCTGCCCGGCAGAACGCATCCTGGAATTTCTCCTCTGCACAGGATTCTGGCCAGTTTTATCGTTGGTATAAACACCGTACCTAAAAGCGGGACCTTGAGACCTTCCCTGTCCATAAATCGTCTCAGCTCATCGAACTTGCGTACATCAAAACCCATTTGTGTTATTACAAACCTTGCCCCGGCATCGAGTTTACGCTTTAGCTTCAAGTATTGAGGGATAAGCTCCGACTCCAGACGTTTAAAAGGAGATACCACACAGCCGGCATGAAAGCTCATAGGGGGCAGTTTTACACCGCCTAATGGTGCCCTGACATTAAGGACAAATCCCTGGTTCATATCTGAAATCATGCTCAAAACCTGGACTGAATCCAGATCGAAGACAGGTTTGGCATCTCCCATAAATCCGTACCTGGGATAGTCTCCGGTGAGCACCAACAGGTTTTTAATACCGGACCGATCGAGTACAAAGAGCTGACTCTCCACAAGATTGCGGTTTTTGTCCTTACAGGAAAAGTGGACAATTGGATCGATCCCGAAATCCATTATCTCAGAGCCAAGTGCCCTGGGCGTAAGTGCCGGGTGCCCTCCGGCGTTATCTGTTATAGAAAGGGCGCTGATCAAACCGTCATCTGCCGCCTCCCTTGCAAACCGGAGGATTTCGTCAATGGCCTTGCCCTTTGATGCCCTGGCTGGAACGAGCTCAAACGTGACTACAAAGCTGCGGTTTATCCCTTTGACTTTATATTCTGAATCCATTTGGGCCAGGCGCTCTTCCATGGCCTTTTGCAGCTTTGAATAGAGAGACCTGGAAGGCGTCAGTTTTCCCGTCCTCCGCGCAGCTTGCGTTTATCACCTATTCGAATAGTAACGCGCTGGTTGTCAAGGTATTCAAGTAACGGGATCATATATTTTCTGGAAAGCCCTCCGGCAAGATCCCGAAATTCGTTTATGCCGAGATCGCCGTGCTCTTTAATGAAACGAATGACCATGTCTTTAATCTTATCCAGTACGCTGTGGTGAAAATAAAGGTCGTCCTTAAGACGTACCAGGATCTCTTCTCTGACCATCAAATTAAATATATTTTCCGCCGCTTTCTTATGCCCTGTTACTCGGCTTAGTGCTTCTTCACGAAAAGGCGGCTGGAAATTGGCCTGTTTGAAGATAAGTTCAAGCCTGCTTCGGAGCTCTCTTTCTTCATCCCCGAGAGTCACATAGTGACTGGAAAGCCGGACAAGATCCTTTTCCTGTGCAATCTTTCCTGATTTGACAAGATCGGAAAGGAGCATCTGAAACAGCCTTTGATTAGGAGATCCTGCGGCTTGGCGCTCTGGGGATTGAAAGACGGATCCGGCGATTCCGGCTATGTTGAAAAGGCGGGACCTCAGCTCCTCTTTGGACAGACCCTGGACAAGGGGGTTGTCACGGTGAAATGCATTCAGGATATTCAATACCTGTTCCTTCAGGGTATTGTAAACTTTACCGTGGATGAGTCTCTGCCCCTCTTCCTCAAAGCATATAATTTTTCTGGAACTGAGAAGGGGATCGAGTTCCCGGGCAAGGCGCTTCCCATATATACTGCTGCGTATCGCCAGTTCAGATTTTAAAAGACCCCTCACACCTGCGCGCTCAATATGATATCCGATAATATCAGCAGGTTCGCCCTTGGCCAGTATATCCAACTCTTTCCAAAGGCCCGGCCTGGTCCGCTTACGTTTCCTTGGAACAGGGTGAAGAATCCTTCCGCCACCTATGGTACGGACGGGTGAATAACTCCTGATAACATAGTGATCTTGCGAAAGGACTGCCACCGGTCGCTTCAGCATTATCTGTATATAGGTCTCTGAACCGGGGACAACTTCATTCCCCTGAAGCAGGACCCTTCCCATAACCTCGGCTGTTCCAACGTGAAAGCGAACCGGACTCCTGTGCCGCAGTGGACGACCTGCACTGGCAAGATAGAGAAAATTCAAATCAACAAGGCAGCTCGCATGCAGGCTCCCCGGAGTGGCCACGACGTCTCCCCTGTTGACATCCTCCGTGTCTATGCCTTGTATATTGAGGGCCGTGCGCATGCCAGGATGGGCCTCCTGCGCGTTCTTTTCGTGGACCTGGATGCCTCGAATCCTGGCGGTCAGCCCCTTAGGGTAAATAGATACCTGGTCTCCCAATCTGATCTGTCCTGAAATGGAAGTGCCGGTGACTACAGTGCCAAAGCCTTTTACGCTGAATACCCGGTCGACCGGAAGCCGGTAAGGCCCGAATGGTGCTCTCGGAACCATCTCCGAGGTCATCTTCTCCAGGACATTGAGGAGTTCGTCAAGGCCTTCACCTGTAACTGAGGAGACTGCCAGCACGGGTGCATCTTCCAGAAATGTGCCGGAGACAAAATCATTAACGTCATCAATGACCATTTCCAGCCATTCCTGTTCCACGAGGTCCTTCTTGGTCAGGACGACAAGCCCCTTCCTGATACCAAGGAGCCGGCATATCTCCATATGTTCCGTGGTCTGGGGCATTATCCCTTCGTCAGCGGCCACCACAAGGAGAACGAGGTCCATCCCCATGGCCCCGGCCACCATGTTTTTTACAAAACGTTCATGGCCCGGGACGTCTACCACCCCCATCTGCCTGCCTGAAGGGAGAGAAAGCAGGGCGAAACCCAGCTCAATAGTGATTCCCCGCTCCTTTTCCTCTTTTAGCCTATCCGTATCTATCCCGGTAAGGGCTCTGACCAGAGCGGTCTTCCCGTGATCAATATGGCCGGCCGTGCCAAGTATGATAGTCTTGGCATCCATGAATTATCTCACCTTTGCCCCTGATTCCGCCGGAGTGGCCACGGTGGTAAGGTGAAGACCGTTATCGTCTTTGGCTACAAGCAGCATTCCCTCGGACCGTATCCCTCTGATTTTTACCGGCTTAAGGTTGGCAACTACCACTACTTGTCTATTGACCAGATCTTCGGGTAAAAAGTGTTCTGCAATACCGGCGACTATAGTTCGTTCTTCCGGACAGCGGACATTGAGTTTAATAAGCTTGTCCGCCTTGGGTACCCTCTCAGCTGCCGTTATCGTTGCCACCCTGAGATCTATCTGTTTAAAATCTTCAAAGGAAACCTGTTTTTCACCATCTTCAGCCGCGGTCTCTCTTTTTACTTCTTTGTCATCCCCTGCCTTTCCTGTTTCCAGCCTGGGGAACAACGAGGGTATGCGTGAAGTCTTGGTCCCGGGGGTCAGGACTCCCCATCGCCGGGCCGCGCTTAGATCCAGGTCCTTCTGTGTATCAAGACCCAGGGCCTCCTGCATTTTCCTGGCGCTTGAGGGCATGACCGGGGATATGAGGATGGAAAAAATGCGAAGAGATTCAAGGAGAGTATAGAGAACATTCCCCAGCCGGCCGGCCTTGGCCGGATCCTTGGCCAAAACCCACGGGGCAGAGGTGTCAATCACCTTGTTTGCCAGGTTTATTACCTCCCAGACCGCCTGCATGGCCCTGTGCATTGCAAAGGACTCCATGTTTTTTTCCCACTCAGGTACCAGCCTGAAAACGGCCTCGCGCAGTTCTTTCTCCACCCCGTCCTGTCCTTGAGGTGCCGGGACCTCACCCTTTACATATTTCAAAACCATGGCCAGGGTGCGGCTCACAAGATTTCCCAGATCATTGGCAAGATCAGCATTGATCCTCAACAAGAAAGAATTTTCGCTGAACTTGGCATCCAGGCCAAAGGCCATCTCCTGTATCAAACAGTATCTGGTTGCATCTATACCAAAAGACTTAACCAGACCCCTGGGACGTATAACGTTTCCAAGGCTCTTGGACATTTTCTGCTCATGGATCTGCCAGTAGCCGTGGACACGAAGACGTCTATAAGGCTCGAGCCCGATAGCATTCAGCATGGTGGGCCAGTAAATGCCGTGTGGCTTCAGGATATCTTTGGCTATCACATGTTCGGCCACCGGCCAGAACTTTGAAAAATTGGGATCATCCGGGTATCCCAGGCCGGTCAGGTAGTTGATCAGGGCATCAAACCAGACATAGGTTACAAATTTATCGTCAAAGGGAAGGGGTACGCCCCATGTGAGACGGCTGACAGGCCTTGAAATGCAGAGGTCATCCAGGGGATCCTTTAAAAAAGACAGCACTTCATTTCTGTAACGCTCAGGCGTTATGAACAACGGGTGCTTCTTTATATGGTCTATCAGCCAATCCTGATAGCGGCTCATAAGGAAAAAATAATTCTTTTCCTTCAGCCGTACAGGGACCGTACCATGGTCAGGGCACTTTCCATCCTCCAGTTCCCTCTCCATATAAAAACGTTCGCAACCAAAACAGTAAAGCCCCTCATATTCCTTGAAAACAATGTCCCCTCTGTCATAGACATCCTGCAATATGCGCTGAACGGTTGCAATATGTTCCGGTGCTGTGGTGCGAATAAACCTGTCAGGCTCAACGTCCAGAAGGGACCATGACTCCCTGAACAAAGAGCTTATACTGTCTGCGTAAGTCTTTGGATCTGTCCCCTGCTTTTCTGCTGCCTGAACAATTTTGTCCCCATGCTCATCTGTTCCGGTCAGGAAAAAGGTCTCGTCGCCGCGAAGTTTATGGAACCGGTTTTGCACATCCGATATCACTGTTGAATATGCATGCCCCAAATGAGGTTCCGCATTTACGTAGTAGATAGGTGTTGTTATATAGAATTTGTTTTTCATTGAATAATCTGCTGATAAGTTGGAAATTTCCTTTTTTGGACACGGATGGACGCGGATGAACACAGATTTTCAAATCTATGAATAATAAGTATCTGTGTATATCTGCGAAAATTGTACCCTATTTATTCTTTTTTGTTTTGGACTGCACACTCTTCCCTCTGTTATGCCTATTCTTCCCCTTCACCCTGCCCCTTGACCCGCCGGCGCTGTCTTTAGAGGCAGATGACCGTTCGGGTTCTCTTTTCTCTTTTTCCTGTCTGCCTTCAGATCGCTTCTGCTTTGCTGAATGGGCCGCTGGTTTATCCGTCTTTATTGATTTCTGTTTTCTTTTGTCGGTGTTTAAAGATCGGGCCTTTTCCTTTTTCAGCAAAAGGTGTTGCTCGAGATCTGAATTTTTGAATTCCAGCTGCGTACCGTCAGGGAGGGCTACTGTCACGGTCCCGCGCAGGATGTCCCGACGCAGGACCTTACCTTGACCGGCCGGGGTGTCGCAAGATTTTCCAAGTAGCGGCATGTCCTTGGCCGAATCAAGATATGTCCCGTACTCATAGGTAAGACAGCACAACAACCTGCCGCAGATTCCTGATATCTTACTTGGATTCAATGGCAGATTCTGTGTTTTGGCCATCTTTATAGACACAGGATCAAAATCGCGGATAAAACTGGTACAACAAAACTCACGGCCGCAATTGCCTATACCCCCTATCATTTTGGTCTCATGTCTTATGCCTATTTGGCACATTTCCACCCTTGTCCGCAGGATCTTTACCAGATCTTTTACCAATTCCCTGAAATCTACTCTGCCCTCTGCAGAATAGTAAAAAACGACCTTGCTTCCATCGAAAAAGCTCTCTACCCTGACCAGCTTCATGGAAAGACCCAAGGCACAAACACGCTCTAGGCAAACATCCCTGGCAACCTTTTCCCGCTCCAAGTTCCGATAATATAGTTCTATTTCATGGGTGCTGGCCAAACGTTCCACCTTTGGAGGAAGGGCCTTCATCGGCATCTTAATGACAACAGGGCGGCCCATTACCTGG
>DQXT01000058.1 GCA_011042225.1 Deltaproteobacteria bacterium
CATCATCATAGATAATTGTTGGTATCCCGAGGGCCGAGGAGATACAGGATTGATAACAGGTACTGGCAGCAACTAAACCGTCAGCCATTGGTATATCCCAGATCGAGTTCAAGTCGTGAAATGAATATGATGCAAAATGATTGAGTTCTTTTTGATAGACCTTTTCTATAATTTCAGAATGTGTATGGGTACCTCTTGCCTGACTTTTTCCGGTACCAAGCATGATGTGAAGTCTATCTCCGATCCGGGTCAATTTTTTCATAATGGTCTGGTATTCATAGACCATCATCACATAATGGGGGATATAGAGAATAGTTCTTTCCATGGGTATTTTGTATTTAACAAGATAGTTATAGGCGATTCCCAGGTCCTCTCTCCAAAACAGCGGGCTGGCAGGAGAAAATGAACAGGCCTCATATCGTGGCAGGAGCCAAATCTGCGAAGGCATTTCCCCATATCTGGCAGAAAGATGAGCATGGGACCGCTCGCTTGTTGTGATGATACCGTCAAGAAGGGATGGGGCCAAGGTCCATCGGATATCCATAGGCAGGAATTCATAGCCGATGACCGGTATACCTCTCTTTCGTGCCCAAAGGGTCCAGGCGTAATATATATATTCTTCGTCACCATGTGACCCTAATGGGGAAGGAATTTGAAGTATGACGCATCTTACTCGGGGATCCTCTGGCATTTGCAAGGATACCTCGATTATTACATCGCTTCCTAAATGATCAGCGAGTAAAGCCCGCCACAAAAAAAGACCTTCAGAATATTCTGCTTGACCTATTGCATCTCTCTTTCTGATAAAATTTTCTATCGATCCTTCGGATCTGTGAGCAACTACTTTAAACGTGGCTGGATGTAAGTCCCTGCTCAATTTTAAGGCATCTTTATCCCTTTCTGGTATCTTGACTTCAAAAGAGACCTCTTTCGTCCTTTTTTTTGTCAGCTTCAGAAACTCAACAAAACCAGGGGTGACCTGATTGTTTTGCAGTACCCAGTAGACTTTAGGGGCTGGTTTACTCATAGAGTGTCTTTCCTTATTTTTGCATCCACCAGGCAGATTCAGAGACGCCATCACCCTGATACCAGACTTTTTTTGTCATAAAAATGTAACTTCTTGATATCACTGACAGCTAAGCAATCAAAGGAAACCCCAACCTTGCCAACACTTTTTACCTGATAGATTTTCTCATAAATTTATCAAAAGAAACACGAAGATATCAGTATAATGAACGGAGCTTAAACCAGGCTTTTGTTTATGCACATATTGCCAACTGACCAGTCCATGCTTTTAGTTGAGGCGGTGCCTCAATGTCACTATTTTGAGACATGCAACGCCCCCCTATTCTTCATCAAAGTCTTCACCCACTTTAAACTTGGGCTTCCATTTTCCAGTTGAAGTGTCCTTTTCAAAGAGTTTCTTGTTTACCCATCTACCTGTCTCTCTCCAAAATTCCTCTATGCTGATACCGATGTATTCACAGAATTCTTCAATGTAACAATCGCCGCATTTGCCATCATACTGCTCGACCAGCTTGATAGCCTCCTCGCGCGATATGCGGCCATCCCTGATATCGTAACAGACTTCATCGGTCGTCGCTCCGAATCCAAATTTATAGTATTTCAACATCTGATTTACGACCTTCATGTCAACATCTATCGAAAAATAAGGGTTTGTTTTTCCCGTCAAGCCTGGATCATGTCCGGGCCTTCCCTTAAGGCCACGTGATACAGAAAATTCGGTGTTGTTTGAGTTAGACCATTCTTTCACGTAGTAACCAAGATAGATAGCTCTTACATTCTTGCTCAAGACCGTTTTGTCGGGGAACTGGTAGAATATCAAATCCTTTAACTCTATTCCCTCCCCAATCCAGTCACTGGCATTCCCACCTCCCAGTGTCATACAGTTGCGGATATTAAGGGCGTTATCGTCAGGTTCAAGGAATCCGACAACCCCAAGTGTCAAAGCAGGATTCTCCCCTTGAATAACCAGCGGAATTCCGAATTTGAGCGCAACAATATAAGCCGAAGCCCAAAGGGGATACTCGGACGGTTTGACGAAATTGCCATACTTGAAAAATGACTGCCTGCAAAGCTCTTTTTCAATCTCAGGATTAGGCCTGATCGACACCATATCAAACCCATGTTGAACCAGGTTTTCAAGATTCTGACGACCTACCTCTGAAATGCCGTTTGGCGCACAGTTAACCAGCAGTGCATTTAGCCCCAACCGTTCTTTTGCATAAAGCGCCTGGAATGTACTGTCTTTGCCTCCGCTCACACCGACAACACAATCAAAACCATCTTTGGCCTTTTCCTTCGCCCACTCGGCAATCCTGCGGAGTTCTTTGTTTCTCTGATACCAGTCAACTTTCGATAGCTGCTCTTTGGCACGGCACGCCGAACATACCTGATCTTCATCAAGCACAAGCCCTGGTCTGGTGTCTGGTTGTACGCACTTTTTGCAGTACTTCATTTTTTTAGTACTTTATTGTACTCCTGTTGAGATGTAGCGCCGCAAATCAGCTGGCGATCACTTATCTTCCTGCATCATACCCGGATCAAGAGGTGTCCCCCGCTTGATATCCCTGGATGCCCTCTGCTGTAAAACATCATTCCAATATCGTGTATGCAAACCGTATCCGGGCCTAATGGAGCGAACGTTTTCTTTTGTAAATTTTTCTCCGGCCTTTATGTCCTTTACAACAAAGAGCGAACGCCGAAAAACCCGGCTGGCAGCCTCATCCTTTGTTACGTTGTAGTTTATTTTGCCCAATGCCTTTTCAGCTACGCGAATCGCGTCAACCATGTTCTTAAATTCATTTGGTTCCAGAGAAAAAGAGCTATCCGGTCCTGGGATAGAGCGAGACAAAGTAAAGTGTTTTTCTACAATACATGCTCCAAGAGCCACCGCAGCTACCGGCACGGCTATGCCCAATGTATGGTCTGAAAGACCTACTGGCAAACCAAAAGCCTCTGCGAGATGCGGAATTGTGCGTAAATGAATCTCTTCCGGAGGTGCGGGATAGGCGCTCGTGCATTTGAGCAGGGCCAATTGATTCCCTCCAGCCTCGCGTATGGTTCGAACAGCTTCATCAATCTCAGCCATGGTGGCCATGCCCGTAGACATGATTATCGGCTTTCCCGTCTGGGCCACCCTGCAAATTAGGGGCAAGTCTACCATTTCAAAAGATGCGATTTTGTAAGCAGGGACATCCATCCTTTCCAAGAAATCCACCGCCGTGGCATCAAAGGGAGTGGAGAAGAGATGTATGCCGAAATTGTCTGCAATCTCCTTAAGTTTTGGCTGCCAGTCCCAAGGTGTATGGGCCTCCTTGTAAAGATCATAAAGCTTGCGACCCTCCCAAAGCGTTCCCTTGATCAGGAAGTACTCGTTGTCGCACTCGATGGTCATGGTGTCGGGTATGTAGGTTTGAAGCTTTACGGCATTGGCGCCGGCCTCTTTAGCCGCCTCGATGATTTTCACGGCTTTGTCAAAATCATGATTATGATTGGCCGACATTTCAGCTATGATATAGACGGGTTCTCCCAGTCCAATCAAACGCCCATTTATTTCAATGTGGTAGTTCATATCCTACTTTTGTAGAACCAAATGTATGGCTTGATGTCCGTGAACTTTTTCCGTACCTGCAACCGTAAATCCGGCTTTTTCAAATGCTCGAACAGACGAATCATTGTCCTTTTTCACGTGGGCATGGATTACAGTAACGTCCGAAACATTAAATACTTCTTGGGAAGCAAGCCAAATCATGGCATTGCCATAGCCTTTGCCACGGAATTTGGGGTCAACACTAACGGAAACTCTGGCTTCATTTTCCTCCGAATCAAACCGAATCTGTCCAATGGGTGTACCTTTACCGTTAGTCGAGATATAAAAGATGCACTGTGAATCAGTGAGCTTTGAATTAAACCATTTGACATGTTCGTCCCGCGGTATAGGTTCTGATGAGAAAGAAACTGCACGTACATCCGGGGCGCTTGTCCATTCCCATAGCAGTCTGCAATCCTCTTTGCGCACCGGTCTTAATCCGAGCTTTTTTCTGTGTATGTGCATTAAAACCCTGTCTGTACCCTTACCGTCCACCACCTCCTGAGCTTTTTGGGCCATCTGCATTCGTACCCTTCGTGTCGTAAGTAGCGTTGTCAACTTTCGAGCCAGTTCGCTGACAGAAAGACTCTTATGCCATCCCAAATATTCAGATGCTCCCACCTCCTGCAGTTGTTCAGCGACAGGGCGCTGGTTGTCAGCCGTAGCGATCACAAGATTTGGAAGACCCATGAAAGCGATTTCCCAGCTAGTGGTTCCCCCCGCCGAAATTGCCATGTCAGCCCATGCCATCAGATCAGCCATGTTTTCTATGTTCTGAATAATACGCATAGAGCATGGAGCAAGAAGCAAAGCGTTTTGCAAAGATTCAATATGCGGATTTGATGGGCCAATTATGATTTTTACGGCAAGATCAGAGTCGGCCAGTTTTTTCAACGCATTGATAACCTTTGTGGTCAAATTGTTCGGGTCTCCCCCGCCCATGGTGACCAGTATTTTTTTTGCTTTATTTGGAATTTCTCGCCTGTATTCACACCACTTCAAAAACTCTTTTCGCAAAAGCACGTAGCGAGTCCCGAGCAAAAGGCGGGTATATGGCTCTCTATTTACATACAAGGCTTCGTTGGCATGAAGATTTTGATTCAACAGCATATCGGCAAAGTAGTGTTCCGCATGCCCATGGTCATCGATAAAAAGGAGTTTCAGCCCAGCGTCCTTGATGCTTTTTTGATAGGCAGCATCAAAGTGGTACCCATCTACCACAACCCAAGTTGCATCCCTCTCTCTCGCAAGATGAGCAGTCTGAATCGCATCGTCTATAGCACCCGGCTGGGTCGATAGGTGAACAATTTCTATTCCCTTTGATTTCAAGCGTGTCACCGCTGCCGAAGATTCCGCGGCCATCACAAAAATCGGATGTCCCTTGACGTCCTGCCAAGCCTGAGCAAGGGCTAAACACCGCATCAAATGTCCCACGCCTATTTGGGCATTTGCATCGGCACGGAATATGACGTTCATTCTACTCTTTCTCCTATCTTCACTTTCTGCGTCCTGTACATATGAGTTTTAGTAAGAAGAAACTCTGCCCATGCAAGATCGAGTGGATTGTCGATATCGACCGACCTTTCTGGAGGGATAAAATATGGAACGGTTTTTGTGCCGTATAATTCCCTCTCTCTCAGGAACACTTCGCTCCTGCCAAAAAAAATCGATCCGTCGTGCCTGTAAAGGGTATCAAGTAGTTGAGTCTGTTTCATATATTGTCGTCCATAGTATGGCTCCACATAGTCGTTTGGAACCCATACCGCTCGTTGAGGTGGGTGTGAGTATGGCACAAGACTCATTACATAGTTTGCATCTTTTTGTTTAAATATCTGATAGGCATCCTTAATGTCCTGAGATGTCCGTAATGGGTTTGTCACAAGAAGCACGGCAAATTCATCATAAACCTGTCCTCGAGATGCCAAATCTTCCAACACGTGGGCACAGACATGCTTTACCTGAGTTGTGTCTGTTGATAGTTCGGCCCCTCTCTTCAAGGCAAGATGAACGCCGTAATTTCTTGCAGTTTCAAGAATCTCTTTATCCTCTGATGAAATACAGATCAGATCAAAAACCTCGCTTTCCAGTGCAGCATCTATGGTATATGCCAACAACGGTTTTCCTGCTAATGGTGCAATGTTTTTGCGTGGCAATCGCTTTGAACCGCCACGGGCAGGAATTATGCACAACGGCCTACTACCTGAAAGGCTTTTCTTCATTCCACATCTTCCCAAGAAATAGCTTCATTGCATTTTAAGTCTCGTTTGGTTTTGGTTTCTATTAGTAAATCCAGATATTCCGGAGATATTCCCTTTTCAGGACGTTTTCCCTCCAGAATATCGGCAGTCAGCTTTGTTCCTTTAGGAATGTCCTGATTTGCAACAATATGTCGAAACCACTTTTTTCTGTTCGTAAGATCTCCTTCGCTTGGCCTCAGATCGTTGACTCCCAGGGCAGCCTGAACATTTCGTATCATCTTGACATATGACTCAAATTCTTTGGGAGTCTTTGATAAAATGTGATGATGTCCGGGGAGTTCTCGACTCATAGTCAACCGCTTTTCAAGAACAACCGCGCCCAATGACACAGCCATGATATCTGTTTCATCGTTACAGTCACTGGAAGAGAATCCAGCTAATGAGTTAAACGCATATTTCATATAAGGTATGGATCGCATGTTCATTTCGGCAGGATCGTCAGTATGAAAACAATGGATCAAAATGTGCTGGTCATTTCCAGCATCTTTCATCAATTGTATAACTTTAGCGACCTCAACGGTATTGACCGGGCCTGTGTCGATCAGCATCGGCTTTCCCAATGAGGCAATCTTTCGCCATAAGGGAAAATAATTAAAATCCCATGAACTTAGTTTGTAGGCTTCAAGACTGATGGCTTCAGCAAATTCGATACCTCCCGGTGAGTTTACCGTACAAAACATGATTACAGCCTTTTCGTCAGCATACGCTTTGAGCTCGTGCCATTCATTCAGCGTGAACCTTAGTTTACACAACATTTCATACATATTCTCTGATTTGGTCCCATGGATAGTCTCATAAGTATAAGTAATTGTTCGGTCACTCATGATCTCGTTTGGAAACCAGAAGATGAACTTGATTGCGTCTGCCCCGGCTTCACGGACAACGTCAATCAAATCCTTGGCAATATTAAGGTCGTAATTGCACGTGACCCCGCATTCAGCTATGATAAAAAGGGGTTGATTCTCGCCAATGGTTCTATTGCGAATCTGAATCTTTTTCTTCATAAGCTCTTTACTATACTATTTAGCTTATCCTTCGATCAAATCCTTGCCTTCGATTGAACAAGGAAGGAAGGCGAGACTTTGTGAACTAAATTGTAAAAATCAATTTTATAAAATGTCCGACTAAAGACCTATACTTTGCGTGCTATGAATTCCAAGTTCCCAGAACCATATAAGATCTGACTTATCGGATGCTCTTGGTCAAAATGAAGGGGAGCAAAGAATTTTCTGATATTGTTCCTTTTAACAAAACGTTTAAGTCTTTTAACCTCGACAAACCCATTTTCTGAATTGTTTAGAGGCACTATCCACCTTTCCGAGTCTTAGTAATGTTGATTTGAGCCTTGATAGGTGGATCGAGAAATAGAACTAATTACGGCATCTACATCATCGCCCGACATGGACTGGGAAATGGGCAAGCTTATTATACATTCGTATGCTTTCTCCGCTATAGGGCAGTCTCCTAATCTAGTGTAAAAATGTTCTCTGTAAAACGGGTGCAAGTGAACAGGAACATAGTGAACATTGACACCGATTCCGGCATATCGAAGACGTCTAAAAACAGCAGATCGATCATTATCAGGATCTTTATTGTCTACACGGATTATATAAAGATGGTATGCGTGAAAAACATCATCTCGTACTCTCAGTGGAGCAAAAGTCTGCAAGTCTGAAATGGCTTCATTATATCGCAGGGCAATTTGGTTGCGTCGCGCCACCCAGACTGGTAGTTTACGTAATTGGCTTATCCCTAGGGCACACTGAAAGTCGGTTATACGATAATTGTAGCCGAGATCTACCATCTCGTAAAACCAGGAAAAATCAGAGGACGGAGGACGGAGGTCAGAGGTCGGAGAGCTAAAGCGCTTAGGGTCGCGGGTGATACCATGATTACGAAATAAGCGCATTCGCGTAGCCAGTTCTTCATCATCTGTGGTGATCATG
>DQXT01000048.1 GCA_011042225.1 Deltaproteobacteria bacterium
GTCAGACTCGGCTAAGATGTTGGCAACATCGGGGTTGTGGCGATATAGCATGAAAACTTGACTGAACTGGGCCTCCGTAGCCTGTAATAGACGAAAACGATCTTCCGTAACCCTATCGAAGGTGCGTTCATGAGGTCGCACGATTCGACTTTCCCAGTCCTCAACGCGCAGTAACGCCACAAATCCCTTTCTGCACAAATTACCATACGGAGTCGAAAAACTGATATCATAGGGATATACAGCATGCATATCTTTTTGCTCTAAAATCTTTTTGGATAACCAGCTTTCAAATCTCTTCTTTGCGCAGGTGTATCTGTCTATTTTATCTTCTTTGCTGTATTCGGGTTTGGATAATTCAAGGGAAAAGATATTATAAGGATTTCTAGATACAAGACCATCACGTTTCTCATCGTCAACCACATCATAAGGGGGGGCTACCAGTTGGGCCATATCTCCGGCCCGATCAGTATTGTATCTTATTCCGCGAAAAGGTAATACGATTGCCATATTAAATCTATCTCCAGTTTTCGGTCTTTATGATTCGTTCATCCCATATAGACTTCACCCCCTCGGGCGAGCTTAAAAAATCTCTGACACGAATTTCACTGATTATATCGCCTGATCCTTGGACGTCAGTGTAATCCGTATTTAAAATGGGAATTAGCCTATCAAGTTAATAGACATTGAGCGAAGCTTTAGCTAATACGGTAAAAACAGATCGTCAAGCGGTAGTATGGAATTTCTCCGGCAGGCGCTTTCTAATTTTGAATATTTATTCTTCCGGGTCGAGCCTTCTTTACTGTTCGGCATATGTTTTAGAGATCTTTATCGTCTGCCTTCAGAAGATGATTTAAAGCATCTTCTAAGGAATATGTGGGCGGGAAAGATTCAAGCAAAAAATTTATCTTAAGTCCCCACTCATTTTTGTAAATGTACAGCTGTTCTTTAATCGCCTCAAACAACTGCTGCATAAAATCAAGCGGGCAGTTTGCAAATATCAAGTAATCCAACCCCTTTCGATAAAGCATGGCCTCGCAATTCAAACCTGTATTTGCCTTGGGAAAGTCGTTTATGAAGTGCTGTATCTCTTCACCAATTTCATCCAGCATCTGGTCTGCTCTGAGATATCCCCATTTTCGGCTTATTTGCTTCAAGTTGTCAAAGCTGATAATTATTATAGAATAAGGAAATTTATTTATACTAAGAGCGGTGATTTTATCTAAGGTCAACAGACAACGGTAGTTATAAAAACTGCACATAGGTTCCCTGAAATATGTAATTTGCCTGAAGAGTTCAAGGGAAGTGATTTCACTGCATTGACGCCTCTGTATAGTAAGAGGGTTCCAGTCATATACGGCCTCTTCCAGGGCTTCCGTGACATTTGCGTCAAGTCGTCCTTCTTTCGCCTCTTTTTTTAATATTTTCATGGCCTGACTACCCGGCAAGGGAGATTTGTAAGGCCGTTTCGCTATCAAGGCCTCATATGTATCTGCCACTGATACTATTCTTACCATAGTACTTATATCATTCCCTTTCAGGCCCTTTGGATAACCGCTTCCATCCAGCCGTTCATGGTGTTTAAGTACTATTTCCGTGACTCTGTCATCATGATAGCGCGAATCAAGATACCTTGCCCCGATGGTCGGATGCATGCTCATGATTTTTCTATCGATATTATTAAAACGGCCGGGTTTTAAGAGTATGTTGTCAGGTATCGCAATCTTCCCGATGTCGTGGATAAGACAACCTATCCCCAAGACTTCCATCTCGTCTGATGACAGCCCTTTTAAAAGACCTATTCTTCGGGATATGGCGGCGACCCTCAAACTATGTTCTAAACTGTAGGGATCACGGCTGCCCAGCATCTCTCCCATTACATTGAACAGATCCTTGATCAGGGCCTGATGTCCTTCTTCAAGTACCATTACCTGGTTAATTACCGCCAGTCTGGCAAATATCTGTTCAGGGTGGCAGGGCTTTACCATATAATCAGTAGCACCGGCTTGAAGTGCATTGATCATTGTCTGTCTGTCTTTGACCCCGCTTAGAACAATAGAATACACCTTGGGCCTTGCCATTTTTTTTACTTCTTCCAAAAGTTCCTGGCCGCCGAATTCAGGCATACATAAATCAGTGATAAGAAGACGGATCTTATCGTCTTCTCTCAAGATGGAGAGGGCTTCTCTGCCATTTGCCACACCAGTAGCATTTAGCCCCCATTCGGAAAGGTGAGCAAGCAGCAGTTTTCTCTCCTGCGCTTCATCTTCTGCTACCAGCACACCGTATTTGCTGAGAGCGGGAAGCTCGCCGGCGGTAGTGATGGAAGAGTCTGTGAAATTATTGTACAACGGTCCTATCAACCCAAATCATTCTAAATATCAGTGTTCATACAGAGTAATGATGCCTGTATCTTTTATCGGATTATACGTGCCGGAACTGAACAATTAAGATTTGATTCCGCTGGGAAAACCCGATCAACAGGAGAGATAAATTGCAAGATTTATGGTTTCTTTTTGCTGTGTATGGTAGAAAATGATGTATATATGGCTGTTCAAGGCTGAAAATTGAATAATGGAAATTGTGTAAAACCGGTCAATGAAACACATCAAGATTTAAATTGAAACAAATTGCAGGGGAATTTATGGCTGAAAAAATAGATGACATTACAGTTAATTATGAAGATGAATCTGGGAAACAGCTGGTCAAAGAAGTCAACAAGGTGATCCTGACCAGAGGTAGTTGGACCACTATCGTGTTTATGTATCAGGATATAGATCGCAAGACCGACCAATTCGGCGATCCAAAAGTCACGATCCGCCGGTACAAAAAATCCGGCAATCACTTCCGGCAACAAAGCAAATTTAATATCACAGGTAAGAAACAAGCTCTTAAAATTGCTGACATTTTAAACAAGTGGTTTGCAGAATAGAACTGAATGTCTGACAAAACAACGTGATTCTCGATAATAAACCTTATACACTTGACCGAATTGTGCGAATCAGCATAACAGCCGGTTTATTATGGGGACTGGTTTGGCTCTTGAGTTATCTGAGTGCCGTCCTGATCCCCTTCGCTATCGCCCTTCTTTTAGCTTACTTGATCAATCCACTCGTTCTGCTGGTCCAAAAGAAGGTCCGTAACCACCTTTTCTCCGTATTCATCAGTCTGTTTGCCATACTGGCTTTAGTAGCGCTTTTGTCCTGGTTGCTTGTACCTATTATTGTGGCCGACCTAACGAACATGGGCCGGATTGTAACTGACTTCGTCAACGATTCTGACCTGGCTGAACAGGCTGCTGATCGCCTCCCGCCTCATATCTGGGAGGCGATCAAGGACTTTTTGGCATCAGACCAGGTTCGGAATTTTTTCAAGACCGATAATTTCTGGGAAATTTCCGAATCCATTATACGCAAGGCCTTACCTGGGGCATGGGAACTTTTAACAGGCACTGCAAGTTTTATTATGGGCCTGGTCGGATTGGCTATAATCGGTCTTTATCTGATCTTTTTGCTTCTGGATTATGAGAAGGTCAAACAGCTTGGGAAAGACATGCTGCCGCCTGATTACCAGGGGCCTGTCATGGCGGTAGCTAAAGATTTTCAATTGGCCATGAGCAGATATTTCAGAGGTCAGGCCGAAGTGGCCTCCATTGTTGGGATATTGTTCTCTATTGGCTTTTGGCTCATCGACCTGCCAATGGGTATCTTATTGGGCCTGACGCTCGGGATTCTGAATATGGTTCCCTACCTGCAGATAATCGGTCTTATTCCTGCCTTTCTGCTGGCCCTTGTCCACGCGGTAGACACAGGAAACAGTTTTTGGTTAGTGCTCGGCTTGACCGGTTCCGTCTTTGTGGTAGTCCAAATAATCCAGGATACTATATTGGTCCCCAGGATTATGGGCCAGGTCACAGGCTTAAGCCCAGTCATAATTCTATTATCCTTATCCATATGGGGTAAATTATTAGGGTTTCTCGGTTTATTGATCGCTCTGCCAATGACTTGCCTGATTTTGGCCTATTATAAACGCTTTTTGGCCCATAAGTCCAAATTACACACTTGAGCCTTGTTTGGTCATTTGAATCCGGGCATCAGTGAAGTCCAAAATATTCAATGAACAATGAACGATGTCTTCTATAAATTCGGCAAATTGGAAATTTGTGACCTTGACGATCTGGTTGCCCTTGAAAAAATCTGTTTTCCCCACGCATGGACGGAACAGCAGTTCTGGCTGTGTATTAAGCAAAAAGAATATTATATATTTGGGCTGAAAAAGGCTGGAAAGCTGGCTGCCTATATGTCTTTTCAACATATAATAGACGAAATTGAAATTCTCAAGCTGGCTGTCCATCCTGCCCACAGACGCAAAGGTATTGGCAAACGTCTTCTCGGGCTTGTGTTGCAAAATTGCATGAATATGGGAATAAAAAAGGCCTATTTAGAGGTTAGGAGATCAAATACTGCGGCCCTTGCCCTGTATACTGGATTCGGCTTTGTTCAAACAGGGATTAGAAAAGGCTACTATCCGGACAACAAAGAGGACGCCCTGCTTTTTTCCCTAAACCTGATTACACGGCGAAAAGACTGAAACAGAATTGCGTTCAAAAAAACGGAGTGCAAGATGAGAAATTTTCCATTAATAATAGGCAGTTATTGCAATTTATAGGGACCTGTCTGACTGTAACGCACCGGCATATTGAAAACTCAAATATACTTGCAGTCTGTTTTTTAACCAATCAAACCCTAAAAGTCGGATGAATTCTATTTTCCATATCAAAAATGTCTTGGGCCCAGGAAAAGGCCGCAGCAACCGCGGGAAATCCCGCAGTACTGATAAGAAGAACAAGGCTATGGCAGATATCCTCTGGTGTTGACCCGGCCTGCAGTGATCTGCGAACATGTGAGTGTACCCCTCCTTCAGACCGGAGAGCCACACAAGCCGCTAACTGAACCAGATGGCTAGTTTTTTCGTCCAGGGGTCCTGCCTTTCGGGCCTGCATTCCAGCTGACTCATACGCACTGATTAAGTCCGGATACCTGTCTTTTAATCTTAAAAAATTTTGTGGATAATCGTTTTCCATTGGCAGTTCTCCTTACAGAATGTTTTGCCCGGCAAGTGTCAGAAGGGTCATCTTCAGCGACAATCGGGCATGGGTTTTTTATTCTTTAATTGTTCTACTCACTATTCCAGGGCGACGAATCCAGCAGCAGGAACCGTAAGCAAAATCGACTTCCCGTTTTTCTCCTCCACAACTACCTCTGTACTTACCTGGTCCTTATCGGTAGAGTAAATACATTTCAGCTTATCACCGGCTTTGTGCAGGGAGTTGTCTATCGTTACCCAGGCTGTTTTAAGATTAAAATAGTCTGTATTGATGGCCAGGAGTATCTCTTTGTTATTGAAAATTCGAGACCAGGAAACTATCGAGCGCATCACATTTCCAATCATGTGAGGTATACCGAAATTTATTCCGTCCTCAGAGACTGGACGTAAATACTGGCGTCCCCGACGTAAGGCGATCTTGTCTTTTCTGATCTGAAGAATCTTTGCCAATTCTTTATATACTTCTCCTTCTTCATTGAAGAAGTGTCGTCCCTTGCTTTCAAATGCACCAAAATCGCCTCCGAACATGGCTTCCCTCAGAAAGCGGTCGTTATCGCCGTGGCCGTTGAAAAACTGTTCAGTACCGTAATAGATACACGGGATGCCTATTGTAAGCACATTGAGGGCCAGAACGTTCAACAACACCCTGTAATTTTCTTGTCCTGGAACTTCATCATGGCAAAAGCGGGCCTTGTGATTGCCTTTGCGTATCTGATCATGATCATCAAAAGTGGTCACAATCCTGTTCTTGAACCAGACATGTGACTCCTTTTGTACAAGGAGTGAATTTCTAAACAGGTCGAAATATTCACAAGGATTGCGATATCCCTTGACCAGATATTCCAGCTTATCCGGGATATCGTTTATGCCCAGAGCGGCATTGAGGCCCGTCTCTTCCAGTGTCTCAAACGCCGCTTTCCTTCCCCCGGTGATCTCGCCTATCAAGTAAAAATTTTCCTTGCCGATGCTCTGAGCGAACTCATGGATAACGGAAGTAAAAATACGGGTGGCGCCGAGATCCATATGCTTGACTGTGTCAACGCGGAATCCATCAATATCGGCAAAGGTTATCCAAAATTTATAGACCTCACAGAGGGAGAAAAACGCATGAGACGGTTGAAAATCGTCAATGCCCCCATAACCAAGATTCATATTTTTCAGACTGCAAAAATCTCCTTCCAGATACTCTGGATAAAATTCCCAGTTATTTATGCGTCCTTTTCGTGTGAAAGTATTCGATTCCTGGAATTCACAGGGCCAAACTGCACCATCCGGCCAGGAAGAGGGATTTATCTGCAGGTCTACAGACCCGAACGGAATGACCGGGCTTCCTTCTCTATCTTTAAATCCTTTGACATTATAAAGTCTTCCATCCCAACGTGGATCGCAGATCTGAGTACCTGCCACTTCTTTGCAATCATAACGGTCGGCATCATATTCAAACACATCACCGGTATGGTTCAGGATAATATCCAAAATTACATATATGCCATGATCATGGGCGGTTTTTACCATTCTTTTCAGATCTTCGCGGGTTCCGAAATGAGGATCTACATCAAGAAAATTCTGAATGCCATAGCCATGGTAGGTTTCCTCAAATGCCACCTGTTTAAAAATGGGACTTACCCAGATGGCGGTCACACCAAGACGTTTCAAATAGCCGATCTTGCTTTCAAGCCCTTTCAGAGTACCACCGGCAAATTTACCACCTGCATTAAACCAAACTTCCCTGTTCTCTGATGTTTTGGTGGCATTGCCACTATCGTCACTACTGTATAGAGGGGTGTCACCACCGGGAACAAGGTTGCCCTCATTGTCTGTATATCCCTTTTCATTTCCGTCCGAGAACCTATCCAGCATCAGAAAATAGAGCACCTGATCTTCCCATGCGGCAGGGGAAGGGAAAAAATCACGATTGCACAACGTCTCAAATCCCAGCTCAGTCAGACTTTTTTCTGTCATTTTGAAGCCCTCCTTATCATGGATGTAAAGAAGATGGGTTCGATGCAAACCGGATGTCTTTCTCCTTAACCATTGATGGAAAAAGGATTCACCAATTTATAATGTCATTCCACATATCGTGAACAAAGGATTGCTATATTTATCGTGCATACGAAAAAGACTGCTGTCAATGTTTCAGCTGATTTTAGTGATATAGTTTTTTTGAGGAGCGGGAGATATTCAAGCAGTTATTTTGCAATTAATTTACGCTTTTAGCTGTTAGCTATTAGCGTTTAGCTTTGAAAAATCAAGGTATTATGTTAATTAGAAATAATGCTCAACGGGTTCACTCTGTTGAATCCCCAAGGGGAGCAGCGAAACCGCATTCAGCAGGATAAAAGTTTGAAATAACAAAAAATCCTGTAATCATTAAACTAATAGCTAACTGCTAATAGCTAATAGCTCAATTATAAAGGGATATGGAGAAAAGATGGTTGGTGCTGTATTGAAAGATTTATCAAAAGAGTGGAATGGTGTTGTAGTTATGTACTGGATTGACGGCTTTTGGGATTAACTAAAAAAGCATAACACTTTATTACCTAAATCCTGCAATTTAATGACAGGATAACATGAAAATGGTAACATCCTCAGTATGTTAAAGACCAATTCAGCAAACTGAGGAGTCACCATTTTCATGAAGAGAGAACATAATAAAC
>DQXT01000113.1 GCA_011042225.1 Deltaproteobacteria bacterium
AATTCAGAATTCAGAATTGTGTCTGAACAGTTTTGCCGTTCAGGATCCGAGTCCTCCCAATAGGTCACTCCTGTTTTGGGTGTCTCGCAAACAGTGACTCTTACTGTATCTATTCCACTAAAATGTTTGAGATCTTCCTTCAGACGTTTATAGATATACTCTGCCAATCTCTCTGATGATGGATTTTTGTCCTTGAACTCCGGGTGATCGTTTAAATTAGTATGGTCTAATTCAGACAAAACCCCAGCCACGGCCCTTTTAAGATCCCGAAAATCAATGCCTACATCTATTCTATTCAACTTTTCCGCTCTGACAACGGCCTCCACATTCCAGTTATGGCCGTGAAGATGTTCACAGTTTCCCGGATAATTTCGGAGGTAATGGGCAGCTGAAAAATGCGTCCTGATAAATACATCAAACATTTCTTTTACCTAAAATGAGCTATTAGCCTTTAGCGGTTAGCTTAATGATTATCGGTCTGTCGCCCCGACAAGCAGGATGTTTCGCTATTACAAACTTTTGCCCTAACGTAATGCCCTAATTTTTTACAGCTAATTGCTAATGGCTAACAGCTAATCGCTCAACTTCCTATTGAGCATTCTCTTTGTCCGAATAGTGCGGTCCCGATACGCACCACAGTGGCCCCCTCTTCTATTGCCGTTTCAAAATCCTGAGACATTCCCATGGAAAGTTCCCTGAGTTCCGGATTATGGCCTAAATCCGCATTGGTCTTATCTCTCAATTCACGAAGGGACTTAAACCAAGGCCTTAATGATTCCGGTTCCGGGTCCCAAGGTGGGATAGTCATAAGACCACAAATATCAATACCGGATAGTTCCGCGGCTTCTGTGAGAAAAATCGGAAGTTCTCCCGGGGAAAGGCCTGATTTTCTGGGATCTTGTGCCACGTTTACCTGAATGTACACAGACAATCTCTTTCCTGCTGCCTTTGCATGACGATCCAGGGCACGGGCCAGCTTCAGATTATCTACAGTTTCAACACAATCAAATAACTGAACTGCCAGCTTGGCCTTATTCCTCTGTAAGTGACCTATAAAGTGCCAATTAGTCTCGTAATAAAGGTCTCCCATAGACTCAAGCTTCTTTGCCGCATCCTGCACATAGTTCTCTCCGAAAAGCCTTTGACCTGAGGATATGGCCTCACGGATACTTTCTATAGGCACTGTCTTGGTGACCGCGAGAAGACGAACATCTTCCGGACGCCTCCCGCCTCTCTGTGCGGCCCTGGCTATCCTGGACTTAACTTCTCGCAAATTTTGTGAAATCATAGTTTGCATTCAAAATACCCGACACTTCAGGATTTTCAGCTCCAGAAAATACCGGACTACTTTATCCAAGGGAAGTCCAACTATATTGGAATATGAACCTTCGATCCTCTCCACCATAAATGACCCGATACCCTGGACTGCATAGCTGCCGGCTTTATCCAAGGGCTCTCCTGTTAACACATAGGTCTTTATGATATCAGGATCCTGTTGAGATAACCATACCAAACTACTGGCTGAAAACTTTACTATAATCTGCTTTTCAGGCAACACAATACAACATGAGGTTATAACTTCATGCGACCGTCCGACCAGCCGGCTCAACATATGTATTGCATGATTTTTATCTCCGGGCTTTCCAAGTATTTCCCCGTCTAATACTACAATGGTATCTGCACCCAGGATCACGGCATGTGGATATCTTGGGGCGACATCCAGGGCCTTTAGCCTGGAATTAAAATCCGCATATTCTACTGGAGACTCTCCAGGTCTTGGAGCTGTTTCTTGAAACTCACTTGGCCGTACCAGGAAATCCAGGCCCAGTCCGGACAAAAGTCTCTGCCTTCTGGGTGAACTGGAGGCAAGGACTAGGGCACAGGTAGTTTGAAAAGGCCCCGGGCATTGTTGCTTGTACATTGAGCGATCTCTTCTAAAGGCGTGTTTTTTATCCTGGCAATTTCTTCTGCGACATGGATGACCCGGGCTGGCTCATTCGGTTTGCCACGGTATGGGACCGGACTCAAAAATGGAGAGTCGGTCTCTATGAGAAGACACTCTAATGGTACATAGCGCACAACCTCTTTAACAACTTTTGCATTGGGGAAAGTGATAATACCGGTCACGGATATGAAAAAACCTAGATCCAGAACCTGCCTTGCCACCTTTACATCACCAGAAAAACAATGCATTACACCCCTCAAGGCCCCAGAGGACTCTTCTTTCAATATATCAATCGTCTCTGTATGCGCACCCCTATTATGAATTATAATAGGCAGATCAACCTGCCCGGCCATCTGGACCTGTCGGCGAAAGGCATTGCGCTGGATGTCCCGGGATGAATATTCCTTGACAAAATCAAGCCCTATTTCACCCCACGCAACCACCTTCGGGGTACCTGCAAGCTTCAAAAGCTCTTCATATACGTCATGTGAAGCGCCTTTTGTATCGTGGGGATGAATGCCTATTGCCGCATAAACCCGGGGAAACAGCTCCGCAAGCTCAAGAGTTTCTCTCGAACTTGCTAAATCTATCCCTATAGTAATGAGCTGACGAACTCCGACCTTCTCGGCCCTGCTGATTACTCCGGCTTGGTCCTTAGCTATAGGTGGAATATCAAGGTGTACATGTGTATCTATGAAGTCCATACAGGAAAATCATTAATATTGCAGTAAAATAATTAAACACTATTTCTTAAACGCGTATACCGGGAAGGGTGATACTTACATTCGTACCCCCGAACTTATTTTTGGTCAGACACATAAATCCGTTATGCAACTGAATCACCCGTTTTGCTAAACTCAAGCCCAAACCAAAGCCATGGGTCTTGGTGGTAAAGAAGGGCTGATCCGCCTTATTCAGATATCCCTTGGCCATTCCAAGACCTGTATCTGTTATCTGAATCTCAACATATCCTGCCGATATGGATACTGAAACTGTCAGTATTCCGCCCTCCGGCATGGCCTCCACAGCATTCTTAAGTATGTTTAAAAAGGACTGCTGGATATATATGCGGTCAAGAAAAAGCACTGGCTCAGGGTCAGGACAATCAAAAACATTCAATGTTATGTTATGTCTATCCAGTTCTGACTGCAAAAGGGCCAGAGAGGCCTTTATCAGATCGCAAATCTTGACTGATTCCGGATTCAACTCAGGGATATTAGCAAAATCAAAAATCACGGTCAGGGTCTTTTCCACCCGCTCGTTTTCTTTGACCATGACCTCCGCATAATCTATCAATTCAGAGTCCTTGAGTTTTCTCTTTAAAATTTTGGCCATGCCTCCTATTGTTGAAAGGGGATTTCGTATTTCATGAAGCAGCTGATCAGCCATCCTCCCCAGGCAAGCATATCTCTCCGCCTCAACCAATTGGTCTTTATTCCGCTCCATTTCTTCATTCAGCGTTTTCAGCTCCAGGACCCGCTCCTCCAGCATTTCACACATACGCGTTTTGCCTGCGGCTATTGAAGCAAGACCCGCAAAGAGCTGCAGGGCATCAACATCTCCCTGGTCTATGGGTCGTCCGGTAACAAAATTGTCAGCAAGTATTACTCCATATGCCTCTTCATGGGTATAAAGCGGGGCAACAGCAAATTCATTCGCACCCAAAATCTGCAAAAGATCATCAGGAACAGCAGCGCTGTTTTCGCCCTTGCCTCCAATCCAAAAGGCACGTCTCTCATTCAATGCCCTTATCAATATGTGATCTTGTTCTGAAAAAGGGACATTTATCTGTCTTACAAGTTGATTGATCGGATCGGTCCCATTATAAAATACCTCTTTAACATCATCCAGGATTTCGAAAAGGGAAAGCTGCTTTCTGGATATCTCAGACCATATCCGCCCGGCATCTTTTCGGTTTGCCGGACCAATTGCCAGCTTGCCTTCCACGTATTCCTTTTTAGCATCCAGTTGAAATAGAAACGCCCTGTTAAAACCCAAACCTTCTCCTACAGTTACTCCGACCAAAACGGCTTGTAGAATTTCATTGAGGTCGTGTGCCATTAAAAAGGCACAATTAAGTTTTGCCGCCAGGTCTAACAAGGGTCCCAACCGGCCATGACTTCGGGGCAAATTCATGTCGCAAGAGGTATAATCAGGATCTCTTCTGTAAGACATTGTTGTTAATTCGCTCATTTATTAAACCCGAATGTTCCTTAGCAAAATTTTGTTTTCTGCTTAATTATGAGGCCCTAAAAACATGTCTAGATCGTTATTTCATTTTTCCATCTTACTACGCACTAAGATAAAATCTTGAATTTCGCAAACGACTCTACCCTACTTATCGAAAATTTCTCGCATAAACTCCAGAATACTTCTTATAAAATTATACTCTACACGATCACAAATTGCACTTCTTGAATCGCTCGAAATCGCAAACAGAATCTTGTAATAAAGGACTTTGCAAGCATTCTTTACGGTTATCTGCCCCAGGAAACAGCTTGACACAAGTCCACATTTTCGTGTAGTAATATAAATTTATAAGAGGTAGCGACCATTATACAGTTATCCGAAAGTAATAAATTTTTACTTTAAACCACTTAATTAAACAAGGGGGGAATTATGCACAAGAAAATTACATCAGTGGCTTTGGCTGTTATTTTTTCACTGAGTATGGCAGGCGTCAGCCTGGCAGCAAAATGCAAGGGCAAAGTAGAGTCGGTCGAGGGTGGAAAGATAGTCATCACGGTCGATGACAAATGCGATCTTAAGTGTGGCCAAGACGTAGAAATTAAGGTAAAAAGAAGGATGATCGAGGGCTGCTAACATAGTAAAAACCTAAAAAACAGGGGGCATATGCCCCCTGTTTTTTTAACTCCCCATAAAAATTTATTAAAAAGAAACGTCACGTTCATTAATCCCTTTCCGGCCAAGCTCCTTTAATTTTTTTATGGTTGCCGCATAATCCTGAGAACCAAAAACAGCCGACCCGGCCACAAAGATATCAGCCCCTGCTGATGCAACGTCTTCTATTGTATAAAAATTCACGCCACCGTCTACTTCAATAGGCACATAGTGATTCAAACTTGCAAGAAGTTTTCGCAGATGCCTGATCTTACCAAGAGAGGATGGGATAAAATGCTGACCACCAAAGCCTGGATTTACACTCATGATAAGTACCATATCCAGGTCTGCCAGAATATATTCAAGAGTTGATGGCGATGTAGCAGGATTCAGCACAGCCCCTGCCTTGACTCCAAGGGCCTTTATTGCATTGATGGTCCTGTGGATGTGTGTACAGGCCTCAACATGAACAGTTATCCAGGAAGCACCGGCCTGGGCAAAGGCCTCTATGTAACGATCCGGGAATTCTATCATGAGATGCACGTCCAGCGGTAATTTCGTTACTGAATGTAAGGCTTTCACTACCATAGGCCCTATAGTAATATTAGGAACAAAATGACCGTCCATGACGTCTATATGAATCACGTCGGCTCCGGCCATTTCAACTGATCGGACTTCTTCGGCCAATCTGCCGAAATCCGCTGATAATATTGATGGCGCAATCCGTATCTTTATATCATTCATAAAAAAACCTCCTGTATATGCCAAGGCATCCCGGACAATCCATGAACTTACTTGACCTTGTTATTAATTGCTCATTTTCGAATTGGAAACTATATTCTATATGAGATCAGGAAAAATTTCCTGAACAATTTGTTTGTAAATACACAGTACAATAGAAAAGATAAAAAAATGAGCCTGTCATCAACCAATACAGTGGCCAAAAAGATGCTGGACTTTATGGAAAGCGCCTCCTGGATCCGGAAGATGTTCGAGGAAGGTGCCGTCCTTAAGGCCAAGTTCGGCGCAGACAAGGTATTTGATTTCAGCCTTGGCAATCCCGATCTTCCACCCCCCGTATCTTTTCAAAAAATACTTGAGACCGTCGTGGCCGACCAATCCCCGGGCGTCCACTCATATATGCCAAATGCGGGTCTTCTCGATGTCAGATCAAGGATTGCCGCTCAGGTAAGCATAGATCAGCAGGTATATTTAGGTGCAGAAGAAATTATCATGACCTGTGGCGCAGCAGGCGGACTAAACATCATTTTCAAGTCCCTCTTAAACCCAAATGAAGAAATAATCGTACCAACTCCATACTTTGTAGAATACGGTTTTTATGCCGACAATCACAATGGCAAACTGGTGCCCGTTAAATCAAACCCTGATTTTTCTCTGGACATCGAGGCTATTGAAAACGGCTTAAATAATAAGACAAAAGCAATTCTGTTAAACTCACCGAACAATCCATCCGGGATAATTTACAGTAAGCAAGAGCTTGAGGTCGTGGCAAAGCTGCTCGCGCGAGCAAGTGATTATTTCGGCCACCCCATATTTTTAATCTCAGATGAACCATATCGCAGGCTGGTGTTCACCGGCTCATTTGTGCCTCCGATCCTTAAATTTTACCCCAACACTATACTAACCACGTCTTTTTCCAAGGACCTCTCCATTCCAGGTGAACGTATAGGCTATGTTGCAGTACATCCGGAAATATCTCATAAAACGCCACTCTTAGGGGCACTTACCCTGGCAAACCGGATTCTGGGCTTTGTTAACGCACCGGCCCTGATGCAAAGAATAATAGGAAAAGTGTTCGATGCCAAAGTTGATATCGAAGTATATCAAAGGCGCAGAGACCTTCTGGCAAAGATCCTAAAAGAGGCTGGATACACATTCACCATGCCCCAAGGTGCCTTTTATTTTTTCCCGCGCACCCCTATCCCCGATGACATAAAATTTGTCCGTATACTGCAGAAGGAACGCATACTGACGGTGCCTGGCTCCGGCTTCGGCGCACCCGGACACTTTCGCATAGCCTTTTGCGTAGACGACGAAGTCATTGAACGATCGAGAAAAGGATTCATAAGGGCCATGGAGATGGCAAAAAAATAGGTAACTATTCATGTTGAAGGCTGAAGGCTAAAGGATTTCAAGCAGTTCACAACGATCGAACAAAGATGAATCCTCTAAACTAATACTGCAATCTCGTCAGCCAACTCAAATGCCCACAGTTTTGTGTGATCACGCATGATTTGTCCCTATTAGCCTTCTACCTTCAGTCTATCCACCTAATGCCCAATGGCTTGGTATCTCAAAATTGCCGCGAAAAATCCATCAGGTCCGCCAGGGCTGGGTAAGATGACAAGGAATCCATTTTCATCGACCAGCGTGGCAGATGGTCCTGGCAAAACCTGACACGCCGGAATAAGTATCCATCCTGGATGACCGGAAAGAAAATCCTCCACTACTCGCTTGGTCTCTTCCGGTTCCAAGGTACAGGTCGCATAGACCATGGTACCTCCGGGTCTGATTAAAGGAGCAAGGCCATTGAGCAAAGACCTTTGCTGACAAACCAGTTCTGACAGCGAAGCCCTGGTGCGATTCCACTTGATGTCCGGGTGACGTCTTATGACACCAAGGCCTGAGCAGGGTGCATCTACCAGGATGCGGTGATATCTGCCCTCCAGCTCCGGACGTCTTGTATTAAACAATTTAAAAGGAATACAGGAAATGCACTTTATTCCCAATCTTTCCTTGTTTTCCTTCAGAAGCTCCAGGCGGGCATTATTCCTGTCCGTGGCCTCGACAACTCCCTGATCCCTGATCATCTGTGCTATATGAGTCGTCTTTCCTCCGGGCCCTGCGCAGGCGTCGAGTATGATCTCTC
>DQXT01000064.1 GCA_011042225.1 Deltaproteobacteria bacterium
GGCATCATTGGTGTCGGCATGGGTTGCTGGTTTTATCAGCTCCATAAAGGATTGGGAATTACCGGCATGGGCAGGGACATCTCCTGGGGTGTCTATATTGCCCAGTTCACATATCTCGTCGGCGTGGCCGCTTCCGCTGTGATGATAGTGATACCGCTGTATCTTCACAACTATAAGAAATACGCAAAGGTAGTTGTCTTTGGCGAGTTTCTGGCCATTGCGGCAGTAACCATGTGTATGCTATTTATCGTAGTGGATGTGGGGCAGCCGCAGAGGATGCTTAATGTATTATTGCACCCGACTCCCAACTCCATACTTTTCTACGATATGATCGTGTTGGTCGGCTATCTTATGATCAATATAATAGTCGGATATAACTGCCTCTTGGCTGATGCACAACATAAGCCGCATCCTGGGTGGGTAAAGCCGTTTATATACCTGTCAATTCCATGGGCAGTCAGCATTCACACGGTGACGGCGTTTCTATACGCCGGTCTCCCTGGAAGGCATTTATGGCTGACAGCAGTTATGGCGCCCAGATTTCTTGCGTCGGCCTTTGCATCCGGTCCGGCATTGCTGGTATTAGTGCTCCTTATTATAAGCAGGGTCAGCAAGTTCGATCCGGGTAGAGATGCCTTACAGACAATTGCCAAAACCATATGTTATGCCATGATAATAAACCTGTTTCTGGTTGGAATGGAGATGTTTACGGCCTTTTACAGCAACATCCCAGGGCATATGCATCCCCTTCAATACCTGTTTGCCGGTCTGCATGGTCACGGCAAGCTTGTGGCCTGGATGTGGACAGCTGCTCCGTTTGCGGCCATTGGCGTCATACTCTTGCTGATCCCGGCTGCTCGTAGGCATCATGGTATCCTGGCCTTTGCATGTGCGTCAGTGTTTCTTGCCTGCTGGATCGATAAGGGTATCGGGTTGGTCATTGGCGGATTTATCCCCAATCCTTTTCACAGGATTGTAGAATACTCAGCTACCTTCCCGGAGATTTCCATCACGTTGGCCATTTGGGCAATCGGGGCATTGATACTGACGGTGCTTCACAAGGTTGCCATTGCGGTCAGGGAGGAAGAGGCCTCAACAACATAAGAGAAGAGGTCTCATAAAAACGCATTAAAAGCCCTTCATATATGAAGGGCTTTTTTATTTTTTTGTAGTTCAAGGGTCTTTATTAGTAAAGGGAGTCTCTGTGTATAAATGACAGATCATTTTTTCCTTCAAGTCTTCAATATCATTACTATAGAGCTTGGCTGGGAATTCCTGTCCGCAAGCCTTGCAGACCACTCGAGCGTTATGTCATTTGCCCTCTAGACGGACCGAACCGCCACATGCAAGGCAACGGAGTCCGCTATCAAATGAGTTAAGACAGCCTTTTTCCACAATATCCTCCCAAAATCAGGATTTTTCTCAGCAAGTTATTTCGGTCCTGTAGTCGTATTATTGATAATAACACAGAAAAGGCGGCATACACGAACGGAGATATCGGCAGCAGCTTCGATGAGGCCTAAAGATGCCATAGATTTTAAAGATGGTCGAGTCGAGGCATAGCCTGTTTGATTTGATTTTTTGGTTTTTGACGTTCAACATGCGTATCTCAATGGTGCCTTAAGACTAAAAGTATGTTATATTTTCGACTTTACGATATAAAATTTTTTGTGTGTTTAAATATAAGGAGAATTTTATGACCCGTCCGCCTCGAGATAAAACTGTCCGCCAGAATCAATTGATCAAAGACCTTGAAAAAGAGATGGAAAATAATATGAAATCCGTCATGGCGGCCCTTAGGCTCGGCATGGTTTACCGAAATGCAGAAAGACTGGAGGATGCGGAAATCGCATTTAAATACGGCATGGAATTAGATCCATTGTCTTTTGAGATCAGGCTCAATTTGAGTACACTCTATTTCCAGATGGGTAGACTTGATGATGGTATAAAAGAGAGTGAAGCGGCACTTAAGATACGACCCGACTCTACTGAGGCTATGGCTAATATAGGTGCGGCCTTAATTCAATTGCAGAGATGGAAAGATGCGGCGGAATATTTTAACAAGGCCCTTGAGATAAAGCCTGAAATGATCACCGCCTTGGCGAATCTGGTCACGGTCAATGTGGAGCTTGATGACCTGGAGAGTGCAATTGCGGCCGGAGAAAAGGCCGTCGGTCTGGCACCAAAGTTCGGTGTTGCGCATAACAATCTGGCTGTTGCCTACTACTATCACGGGGATTATGATTTGGCGCTTGATCACCTGGAGAAGGCCAAGAAGCTGGGATACAAAATTGCTCCCCAGTTTGAGGAGATGGTCTCTGCCAAGATCGGATCAGAGAGAGATGGAGGTTAGATTCGTTTATGGCAAGGGGAAGGAGTGCTTACAAGCCGGTCTGTCCGTTCTGTGACAGTCCTGTTGATCGTCCCAAAAAGGTGGAGCCGAGGAGGCTTGGCGATTTTGACTGCGGCGCTTGCGAGTGTGGAGCAGTATATGTACATGATGCCACAGGACACAATCTCGGCGCAGCTTGGGTTGAGGCGCTGGGCTTTGCCTGCAATGACGACTGGGATTTGGCCTGGAGTCTTACGCCTGGAGAGGATTATCAGGATGCCTTTTTAGAAAATTATGATATTGAGTCCAATCTCATACAACCCACAGGCCGGTCACAGGATGACAGAGCGGTGAGGGCGGGGCTGGTCTTTATCAGAATGTCGAAAGATATACGTGAAGTTACGCACGAGGGCGTCAAGGAGAAGATGGAATTACTTTCAGAATCGCGGAGTTCTGCTGAAGAGAGAGATAAGACATATTTTGAAAGGAGATCACGGCGGTACTCTAAACAACAGGTCAAAGACCTTGTACAGGATGTAGAGATTGAAAAGCTCAGGTCAATGGCCCTGGAAGACTCTTTAGTTTTAAGAAAGATTCAACGTCTTCTATATTCAACAGATGAGACGCTGATGTGGAGGGCAATTACTGCGCTGGGTGCGGTAGCAGGGGCCTTGGCCACAGAAAGGCCGAGCCTTATTGGCGATCTGACAAGGAGGCTCCTTTTGGCCAGCAGTGACTCAGCAGCCACAAACTGGGGATCTATAGAGACAATAGGAGAAATAATTCGTGCCCAACCCAAGATATACGGCTCGTTCATGCGGCATATACTAGGATTCATAAACGATCCGCCCTCTTGTCCAGCTGTACTTTGGGCGATCGGTCGCGTTGGTGAGCTGCATCCGCAGGTTGTGAGGGCCAGTGAATTTTTTGCCTTATTTGCCCTTTTGAAGAATCAGGAGCCTAAAATACGGGGTCTTGCAGTCTGGGCGTTTGGACGAATGAGGGCCAAGGAGGCTTTAAAGGCCATACAGGAAATGGCAGATGATGCCGAGGAACTCAGATTCTTTGATGGTCAATCCATCAGGTCTACCACCATCAGCGAGTTGGCCGCCGAGGCGATCGGGCGTATTGAGCATCGGCCAGCTATTTAGCAGGAATGATATAAAATGGATAAGCAAGCGGCTTCGACTGTAAAAGCAGAAAAAGATAAAGAGATTTCCATGGCTGAACTCATCTACCAAGAGGCAAAGATCATGAGTGCCCAGGGCAGGTCTCTGGACGCCTTGGAGAAATTTGATGAGGCCCTTGAAATTTTTGAAGCCGCTGACGGAAAAGAGGTGGAGGTTGCAAACATCTGTGAGCAGATAGGGGACCTTCGTACAATACGGGGTAATTTCAAGGGGGCCATACCTGCCTATCAGAGGGCGCTGACAATATGTGAAAAGAATAATGATCCGGTAAGCGCTGTTTTACTGGCGGAGAAAATCATTGATCTTTACAGACAATTAGGGAATCTGGATAGGGTCCTTCCATATTATTTTCGCGCACTTGAGCTGGTTGAAAAGCTCGGGGATATCGGCAAGGCCGGGCTTTATCTTACGGGGATCGGAGATATCTATCAGAAGAGGAATGAACTGGATAAGGCATTGGATGCCTATAGGACTGCACATGGAATTTATCAGGGTGCGGCGTTCAGAGAGAGAGCGGAAATACTTGAAAAGGGCATCAAGATAATTGAGGAGGCGATGTCGGCCGGGGATATCAATAAATGATTTATACATATACAATAGTACCAAGGAGTGCGGCGGCCACGGGCCAACGTCCTTTGCCGAGATCCTTATCCTTATTTTCCAATTTTACGGAGAGTTCGTATAGCCTCCTTTGCAGGGGTTCCAGATTGAGGGCGGGATAGGTTTTCCCTTGCTCGAAACCGGAAAGTCCGCATACATGACTTTTATTATCTATCACAGTAGGTATTCCATAGGTGCGGCAGTTTATGGGTCGGGCCTTATAGCAGGCGCACTCTCCGCTGTCAGTTAACAGCGGGCATCTGATACGGGCAAAAGAGAGGAGGTCTGCCTGGGTCGTGGCCAAATTATTCCAAGACTTTAGGGCCTTTTTTGCAATATTCAGGGCAGCGCGTCTCTGTTTTCTGCCAAGTGAATCAAAATGATGGCGGATATATAATGCTTCTATTAATGAGATGTCAAATACCGCATAGCAGCAGTCGTTACAGCCCTTTTTGCAACGCACTTCCTTACTATAGCGTTTCTGTACATCAGCTACTGCCCTGTCAGCGAGATCAAATAAATTTTCAAGGTCTTTAAACACAAGTATATCCTTTTGCATGTGAATACTATCAATAACAATACAATATAGGAAGTATATTTACTATGGAATCGGGAAAAAAAATCAGGTCCTGCGTACGATGCGGCAAATGCTGCGAAAGAGGCGGCCCTGCTCTCCACTCCGAGGATAGAATTTTTCTCCAAAAGGGTACTCTGAAGCCAATACACCTCTTTACTCTTAGGGCCGGAGAGCTGGCGTTTGATCCCCTTGAAGAGAGGCTTTTAGAACTCTCGCATGATATGATTAAGGTAAAAAGTAGGGATGGATCAAGCAGTTGCACATTTTACGACGCAGATCAACACGCCTGCGGCATTTATGAGAACCGTCCCCTGGAATGCAGGGCACTCAAGTGTTGGGATACCAAGGACGTTGAAGATCTTTTCATGCAAGACCTCCTGTCCCGTCTTGATCTATGTCCAAAAGACTCTGCCGTTGCAGGACTTGTCTCGGCCTATGAGAGGAGCTTTTTCCCTGGACGAATTTATGGTCTTATCAGTGAGACGGTTTCAGAAGAAGGGACTCAACAAAGCAATCCTGCAATAGAACAGATGATTTCGACCGATGCGGCATTTCGCCGAAAGGTAGTTGAGACGATGGGGCTTAAAGAAACAGAACTGGAATTTTTCTTTGGTCGACCGGTGGTATCCATTATTGAGCATATCAGGACGTTGATGGATCACAGATAACGTAAAAAGCACACCACCTGAAGCAATGAAACGGGCCTCCTATAAAATTTTCTATAGGAGGCCCCCGTTGTGCTTAGTCGGCTTAAAGCCGGTTTGCAGTTTTAGGTCTTATTTAGATTTTATTCTTCACCTTCGAACTGTTGCGCCTCGGTCTTGCCGAACCCGGGTACACCATACATGGTCGTACTGCCGGAGGAAAAAAACTCCAGTCTTCCTTCTCTTACCAGCTCGTTGGCCGCGTTTTTTACCTCACGTGGCTTGGCATCCGGGTCTGCCTTATACAAGTCCTTAATATACATCTTGGACTTGAATTTTGACTTCTTAGTGGCAAATTCCACTATTTTTTCTTTAAGTTCTTCTTTGTCTACTGCCATAATAATTACCTCGTTTAATCCTACATCATTTTATCAGTATGAGAACTCCATTTAAACTGGGTGGTTGTATGATATGTGTCATATGCAAGACGGTAGTCGTCTATTGACTTTTCAGTAAATGGTAAGTCACACTGCTCAAAGAAGCGTTCCCAGCCTACCCTTGTTGCCCAATCTCCGAGGCGCTCGTACTTATTGGCCCCCTTCTCATAGGCCTCAACAATCTGTCTGACAACCTTGCACACACTCTCAAAACGAGGCAGCTCATTAGGCAGATACGGAACAATCAGTTTAGAAAATGAAGGTCTGGTAATCCGGTTGGAGATCTTTCCACCAGCCAGGATGGCAACACCGTCACCCTCTTCGTCGGCCAACGGCATGGCAGGGCACATGGTGTAGCAGTTACCGCAGAACATGCAGCGCTCTTCCTTTACGCGGACTGTCTTTACCTGTTTGCCGCCTAGCTCAACTGTGGCAGGCTTGATGGCCGCCGTAGGACATGCAGCTATTGCCAGCGGGATTTCACATACACCAGTGATACGGTCGTCCTCGATGAAAGGAGGCTTTCTGTGGATGCCCAAAAGGGCTATATCCGAGCAGTGGACCGCACCGCACATATTGAGGCAGCAGGCCATGGAAATGCGAAGTTTGGCCGGCAGCTTATGGCTATGCCAATAGTCAAACATGTCATCCATTACCGACTTTACCATGCCGGATGCGTCGGTGGCGGGGGTATGACAGTGTATCCACCCCTGGGTGTGTACGATATTGGTTATCCCTGCACCGGTGCCCCCGATAGGGAACTTGTATGAACCGCCGGGATGCTTGCAATTGTTAAGAAATTCCATGAGGTCCTTTAGGGTCCCTTCATCTGTAACATGCCATTCAAGGCTGTTCCGGGTGGTCCAGCGGCAGTAGCCTTCGCAGAACTTATCTGCGATGTCCGCAATCTCACGGAGCAGGTTGGTTGTTATCAAGCGGGGAGTGGCGCAGCGTACCACCCACATAACATCCCCTGTCTCACTCGTATATTTAATAACACCAGGTTGGATGATTTCATGAGTAAGCCACTTGCCGTAGTTCTTCTTAACTACTTCGGGAAAGAACTGTTCATAGTGGGGCGGGCCCTGGTCTGTGAGACGGCCTGCCATGGGTTTATCTGGATTGTATTCCCTGTCGGCAAGCTCCGGATCATAGGGTTTATCCAATAGCTCCTGTATATTATAGCCTGGATCGTCTTTATACATTGAAGTATCAATCATTATCTTTGCCTCCTTTTAAGCTTAATTAAGCAGCATGCCTTTTACGGAAATCCTCCAGACTGCGCTTCCAACCACCTGGTACCTCTTCTTCTTTCCAGAAAGGATATGGGTTAGACCGAGGTTCTCTCACGTGCTGCGGAATAGGTTCGCGTCCGAGTACATCGATGATATAATGTGCAAGGCCCTGACGCTGAATAAGCTCGCCGAGTCTCTCCCTGTTTTTGCCTTCTTCCATCCACCAGTCCCACATCAACTCGACAAAGTCCTTGAATTCTTCGTAGGGATATTCCATCTTTATGAACGGGATGATCAGGGTTGACATCTGGGCACCTTCAAGAATCGGGGCCTTCGCGCCGTTCAGGATCGTAGCGCCGCAATCCACGCCGGGACGCAGGGCACTGGGCATAACATTAATGCAGTGCATGCAGCGGGTACACTCGCGATCATCTATTTTAAGCTCGTTGCCGTCCATATACATACATCTGGTGGGACAGAGATCGATGACCTCTTTCTGGATGTCGAACGGGCCCCAGTCGCGGTCTGAGAAGGCACCTGCATTGGGCTTTAATTCTCCGCCGATATATGCCTGAACCGCCTTCTGATCTATGCGGATATTGTCTCTCCATGTTCCGATAATAGATGTGCAGGCACGTGCAATTGCCGCCAC
>DQXT01000017.1 GCA_011042225.1 Deltaproteobacteria bacterium
AACCTGACTGATTTGCGTCTGGGTTGGAACCAGATTCCGGATATTACTGCCTTAGTTGAAAATACGGGCTTGGGAAATGAAGACTATGTCAATCTTTATAACAATCCACTTTCTAGTGCTCAAGCCTGTGCTGACTTGCAGACTCTTCGGGATCGGGGGGTATATTTGGGCCTTGATCCAAGCAACATTTGCTTAGGTGATTTAGCCGGGCACATAGACCTATCTGATCTGGCAGTTTTCGCAAAGGCAGGATTCAAGATTTGAGGCAGATGCGCTGTGGATCCCACGTTCATTTGTCCTTATTCCGGAATGATCCGCGGCGATTGAATCTATAGAAAAAGTCTTAATTAGATATCCAAGTGGCATTATTAAATCAGCAATCTATGTTGCAGCACAGTTTTTCTCATATACCATCGGTTGGCGTGAAGACTGAGAGAAAAATATGGGGTAGCGGTGTTTGCTCCATGGATGATTTTATTGCAAGTCCTCCGGTCTTTCTATCAAAGAATAATTCAGGAAGGATCGTGGATCATATACATATTTCAAAAGAAAAAATCGCCAGCAAAGATGTCATTCATTTTTATACTAATTTTTGTTCCAGAGATCAGTGGCGTATTTTTAGAGAATTTCAAGATTCAACCGTGTATTTGGATATTGAAACCACTGGTCTGGGTGCGCCGGGCGACATAATAACCACTATCGCACTATATGACGGAAAGGACATTAAATATTATGTACAGGGAAAAAATCTGAATGATTTCAGGGATGACATAATGGCGTATAAGGTAATTGTAACTTATAACGGAAAGACATTTGATATACCGTTTATAGAGAATTACTTTGATATCAGCATTTCTCATGCCCATCTGGATTTGAGATATATTCTTTATAGCCTGGGTTATTCGGGTGGACTGAAATTATGTGAAAGACGACTGGGTATCGGAAGAAAAGGTGTCCTCGCAGATGTAGACGGTTTTTTTGCGGTATTATTATGGAATGATTACAAGAAGAAGCATAAAGATAAATCGCTGGAAACCCTGCTCGCCTATAACATTGAAGATGTCTTGAATCTGGAGTATTTAATGGTAGAGGCATATAATAGAAAATTAAATGATATCCCCTTCTCAATAAATAAATTGAACATTCCTCGCAGTCCGAATAATCCATTTGATATAGATGAGTTAACCATAAAACGAATTAAATCACAGTATTATTCATATTGAGGCACAATGTGAAATGAAATAAATGCCCCTTTTTTTAAGGTATTAAATTTGAGTATAGAAAATCGAGAATTTCTGTTACACCGGAATCGGGTGTATGCAAATGGATCATGAATACTCCAAAACAGCAAAATTCCGTTTTTACGAGGAATTAAATGATTTCCTTCCTTTTGACAAAAAGAAGACTCCATTTTCTTATCATTTTGACGGTACCCCACGAATCAGGGATGTTATAGAAGCCATAGATGTACCTCACACCGAGGTAGACTTGATCCTTGTGAATGGCAAATCCGTGGGATTCGATTATCATCTGCTGCACAGAGACCGTGTATCTATATATCCAGTTTTTGAAAGTTTGGATATATCACCTATAGTCCTCTTAAGAAAAAAGCCGCTTCGCAAATCCACATTTATACTGGATGTGCATTTAGGCAGACTGGCGAAATCACTACGTATGCTCGGATTCGATTCATTTTATAGAAATGATTATGAAGATTCTGAAATCATCAGCATTTCACTAAAAGAAAAACGCATCATATTGACAAGGGATCGGGGCGTCTTGAAAAGAAAGGCTGTAACACATGGCTATTGGATCAAGTCTACAAGACCTGAAAAACAGATTCAGGAAGTACTCAGACGGTTTGATCTATTCTCGCAGATCAGGCCATTTCATCGTTGCATGATGTGCAACGGCATAATTAATAAAATCGATAAAAGTACAAAGATGCATGAGTTGCCGACGGCAACTGCATTGTACTACAAAGAATTTAATGGCTGCTTAACATGTGGAAGGATCTACTGGAAAGGATCACATTATAACAAAATGCTTGCCCGTATAAATGAATTAGTGAACTCGCAATAGGTCAAGGCCTGTTTTTCAAGGCGAGGACATGGAAAATTAGCCGGGCTTTTCTTGCTGATAAAGTGAAAATTTCATTCCGGACAATACAGGATCTGCTGGACAGATCGAAAAAACAGAGGGCTGAACTAATAGAGAGTTATGTCCTTATTCCATCAAGCCACTGCCGGCGCAAAGCCCTCTGCTGCTCTCTTCTGCCTGAGATAACGCTGCTGGAAGCCCTTGCTGCCATTCGGTGTCTGCTGAATTTGGATCCTGACATGCGTCTTCAACTGACCAAAGGCCTTGTCCGATATTTTTTTCTGAATTCGGTCTGTATAAACTCCTGTCCATTCCTGAGCAACAGGAATTGTCTTATTTACCAGAATCGGTTTTTCGGGTGCAGGGCCTATGGACTCTGGCCTAAGAATCACTACGATGAGCTGGCGGAGCGCAGTCACTGTGTAAACCGTCACAATCAGCGTCTGTGGCAAAATTTTGGCATATCTCTTCCACAGGAAGTGGTGGATTTCCAGGTTCCTTACTGTCCCTATGTAAAACCGGATTCTGACACTTCAGTGAATAATGAAACACTCACTCGTGCCGCAGATAAAATTGAAAAGTTGTCAGGGCAGTTGGCCCCATGGCATGACTCGTTTCGCCAAACATATTTTTCAGATCTGAGCTTTTTTACAGCTTCCCTGGCCTTTGGACTCAATGAGGCAGTTCGAATGAAATTTGCTTTTGTTAAAGATTATGTCATAACAGAAAATCAGGCAGGACTTTCTGAAGTAATCAACAACCTCCCTGATGTGTTCGCTGGATTAGCTTAAATAAGGCATAAATTAAATTAATATGTTTACAATATTTTAGACGCTCATGACAACCACTGCGGTTGCATATTCTCCCTCGTGGGAAAGGCTTACATGCCATGTGTCTGCCCCCATGTCCTTTGCCCTTTTTAATGCGTAACCGGAGAGATTGAGCACAGGCTTACCGGAAGGCTCATGCGAAATGGACATCTGCCGCCAGGCCACTCCAAGCCTCATGCCAGTACCCAGGGCCTTGCAGCATGCCTCCTTTGCCGCGAAACGGAGGGCAAGACCCTGAGCCGGCTGTCTATGCCTCAGACAGTATAGGCATTCTTCACTGGTAAATACCCTGGACAGAAATCTCTCACCCCAGCGGTTTAATGCCCTTTCAACCCTTGGAATGTGAACCAGGTCAATTCCGAGACCCAAAATCATTAAATTACTCTAAATAACCTTTTTGGACGAGAGAGAGCATCTCCCTCACGGCCCTCTCCAATCCCACTAAAACGGCCCGGCCTATAACGGCATGTCCTATACTGAACTCCTGTATCTCGCTGACCGCCGCAAGCCTTGCGGTATTGCGATAATTGAGCCCGTGACCCGCGTGGACACGCAGATCCAGGTCCATGGCCGCCCTTGCCATGGCTACTATTTTTTCGAATTCCCTGTCTTGAATTTTCGAAGAAGGTGCATCTGCGTATAGCCCGGTATGGATCTCTATGCAATCCGCACCTGTCTGTTTTGCAGCCATGATCTGATCCCGCTCCGGATCAACAAAAAGACTCACCGGTATATTCGCATCGTGCAGCCGGGTTACAGCCGTAGTCAATTGTTTCTCAAGAGTTACTACGTCCAGTCCACCCTCTGTCGTGAGTTCTTCACGACCTTCCGGCACGAGTGTGACTATATCCGGCCTTATATCAGACGCTATTCCTATCATCTCTTCTGTGGCGGCCATTTCCAGAGTGAGTCTTGTCTTTATTGTCTGCCTGAGCAATCTGACATCTCTGTCCTGGATATGACGACGATCTTCACGCAGGTGTACCACAATACCATCCGCACCCGCCATCTCGACTATTCCTGCAGCCGTAACAGGGTCCGGTTCCGTGGTCCCCCTTGCCTGCCTTACTGTAGCTACGTGATCAATATTGATACAAAGATCTGCCATTCTCAACTCCTTATACAAGGCACTTAATAGTGCCTGTTCTTTACATTTCATGCGTTCCGCTTCAACAGGTCCCAGCTCGTGATCTTCTCCCAGGAGGTGAACCAGACCATGCACCAATAACTCCTCAAGTCTTTGTCCGAGTTCTACGCCGGCATTCGCTGATTCAAGTCTTGCGGTATCAACTGATATTACAACATCGCCAAGCAGATCGTTATCCGGTTGACGAAAATCATCTCCGTGTTGACTAAATGAAATGACATTCGTGGAACAAGATCTTCTCAACCACTGTCTGTTGAGTTGCATCATCTCGGCATCGTCCACCAGGAGGATACTGAGTTCTGTACCGGATCGTCCTATAGACCTCAAGAGTATTTCAGCCGCACGTCTGAGCCGGAGAAGCGGCAGGAACTTTGAGTAAGTGGATCTGATCAGGACCGGCACGCTGTGTTCTGCCCCGAACTCTCTAGATAATTCTTTTTCATTTATCAGCCCCCTGCTTTTCTTCATAGGCCTGGATGATCCGTCGCACAAGCTTGTGCCTTACCACATCCTGTTTGGAAAAACCGATAAAAGCTATGCCCTCTATGCCTTGCAGGATATCTCTGGCCTCGATAAGACCCGATCCCCGCTTTTCCGGAAGATCGATCTGTGTGAGGTCTCCGGTAATTACCGCCTTTGTCTCATAGCCCAACCTGGTAAGAAACATCTTCATCTGTTCAGATGTGGTATTTTGTGCCTCATCCAAAATGGTAAAGGCATCATTTAATGTCCTGCCCCGCATGAAGGCAAGCGGGGCTATTTCAATAACCCCGCGTTCTAAAAGCCGCGAGACCTTTTCAAAAGAAAGCATGTCATAAAGGGCGTCATAGAGTGGTCTAAGGTAAGGATTTACCTTTTCAGCAAGATCACCCGGCAGGAAGCCAAGCTTTTCTCCAGCTTCAACCGCAGGCCTTACCAGTATGATCCTGGCCACCTTTTCCTTGATAAGGGCTGAGACTGCCATAGCCATGGCGAGATAGGTCTTGCCCGTACCTGCAGGACCAATCCCGAAAACTATGTCGTTGGTCCGCATGGCCTCGACATAAAGCTTCTGCGCAAGGCTCTTGGGTGTGACAAGCCTTTTCCCTGAATTTACACTCAGCTTGTCCAGAAAGATATCTTTTAGATGGGCCTTTGGATCAGTGCTGAGAATTTGAATTGCAAACTCTATGTCGTTTGGATGAAGAGGATAACCCCGTTTAAGTAGTTCATAGAGCTGGGAACAGGTGCGGCTAGCGTAGTCCACTCCTATGGGATCACCGGTGATGCTGATCTGGTTCCCTTTGACGTTTATTGTAACCTTTAGTAAATCTTCAATGATCTCAAAATTTTTTCCCTGCTCTCCATAAAGGCTTAAAGCCAATGAATTGTCATCAAAGTGTAATTGCCGTTGCTGGGGAGAGACCTTTTTCATATATCCCTAAGTGCCCTGTCATATAATTTACCCACTCCATATTCCTTCCTCCTCAGGAATTTCTCCCATGGCGGTCCTATAATCTGCATTTCATGTCTATCATTCTGGACCTCAAGCGCTATCTTCATCTCCATTGTACAACCAGTGCTGTAAGTAGCATCTTTTCCTACCCACTCGGGTGGTATCTTTTCATTCATAAGCTCAAAGGCCTTTTCAATATCGGCTACAGTCTGAAACCTCCAGGTATCTATCAATCCGCTCCTCTGTACAATCTCCCACATATACATTATGTCATCAGCATCCATACCCGGCTCGAAGTGTTCTGCCGGATTTATCACTATTACGCCCTCCTGTCTTTTACGAAGGTGATTTACAAATACGTTTAATATCTTCTTAGCAGTCTCTAACTGGTGTGGTATGCTTCCTACAATAGCACTGTAAAACAAGATCTTTTTACCCTGACGTTTTTTTGTTCTCAGATCACCTATCATGGCCTCCGCCTTGGCCCTTAAAGCTGTCTCTGAAAAACGTATAACTTTTGTATGGGGCAGTTTCTCCTGCAGCACGAGTTTGCCTGGTTTTCTGCAGACCATGGACAGGACATCTCTCGTGAACTGGAAGTGTGACTCGATAAAGCAGTCTGCATCCTCTGCACTGCGGCTGATTATTGCATCCGCCTCCTTAAATGCCCTGGCAAATGTTACCGACGTAAGAAGCGGATTAAAGTGTTCCTGGGTACCATCTGAAATAATATATAAAGTTTTGTCGCTTTTAAGTCTTTCCAAAAGCTCCTTTTTTGAGATATTCGGATTTGCAATAATCTCCGCCCCTGACAACATCTCCTGCAGATAGGGATCTTCCAGTACATCAACTAATGTAACTGAATCATAGTAAAAGGCCTTTTTCACAGACAATATGACGTTGATACCCATACGTATCAAGATTTGTATCATGGCAAGATCAAGCAATATTTCACCTGCAAAGACTCCTGTCCATAGCAGATACCGTCTTTCCTTGGAATTGATCCATTCTCGAAGTGTTTTTTTCAGCCATACCCAGCCTGAACCTTCTATTGGGGCCTTCATCATAGAACGGAGTTCGTCTGAGGTAACTTTCTTTTCCCTGGTCCAGAGTTCTGTGTGACCGGACAGGACTATAAGACGGCGAAACTGCAAGAGGTGTATCCCTAGGGTTACCTCATCCAGTGGGGCATGTTTCCTGAATTCCAATCCATTCGGGTCATTGAATGCCTGCTTAAAGCTCTCTGATTTAAGAAATTCGTACATTCTGCGATTTTTGGCTTCCTTGATTTTGGCTAGAGGACGTTCAATCTCGCTAACCCTTATAAATATCTGGAGCAGCCTTTTTTCAAGTCTTGATGGAAGCATTACCAGCGAGGAGGTCTCACGCCTGAATTTCATCCCCAGGAGGCTGAGCAGAAACTTTTGCCTGTAAGTATCTTTCACTACTGAACGCACCAGAGGCTCTACACGTTCCCATACCTTTATGTAGGCAAAAGTAAGGAGATCTCCTCCCTTTTTTTCTATGATAGTCTTGAAGACTTTATCAGAACAGGGATAGTAATAGGGTTCTTCATCCAACAACACCATAAATCTCAACTGTTCTGGTGAAGCAACTTCATTGGGGAATACTTCGTAGGCGAGGTGATTTTCAGTATAGAAGTTTGCAATCCAGGCGTCTTTTTCCGGATCCAAAACAGAAAAAGACTCATAGGTGCGGTCCATAGATAGGTCTGAAATGCCTCCTTTAAAACATCCTCTTCTTGATAAAGATAAATACCACTATCCCGGACAATAAAAAAGACACTCCCATCGTAAGGGCGAAGGCAAAAGACGAGTGCTGGAAAGGAAGGGCGATGTTCATCCCATAGATACTGGCGACCAGTGTAGGTAACATGAGAACGATGGTAACAGCGGTCAAGAATTTCATTACTATATTGAGATTGTTAGAGATTATGGAGGCAAATGCATCCATCATTCCACTCAAAATGTCACTAAAGATCTTGGCCATTTCTATGGCCTGCCGGTTTTCGATCTGGGCATCTTCCAGTATGTCTTCGTTTTCCTCGTCTACACGTAAGTAACGACCGCTCTGAAGCCGGGCCATTACTAAGTCATTG
>DQXT01000081.1 GCA_011042225.1 Deltaproteobacteria bacterium
CTTGGACAATACTTTGTGCAATCACCGCAGTTATGACATAACCAGACATCTGCATCTCCGGATACCTTGGATCCCAAGCCCCATTGGGCCCAAAGCATCTCCTTTCTGGGAAATGGGCTCTCATCAGTGGACAAAGGACAGACTATGGAACACGTTGCACACTGATAACAACGATTAACCGTGTCTCCACCCGCCTCCATGACGCCTTTTACGAACTCCAAGTCCGGCTGTACTTGATTTCGTTCAGCCATGATTAATACCTCCTAGAAACCTTTGAATGGATTCGGTCCCAATTCAACTATTTCATCCATAAAGCCATTTATGATCTTAGGAATCTGATCATATTCGTCAATGGCAACCTGTGCCAATTTTACGCGCTCTGCCTCAATTCCCAAAGAGGCTAATGACTCGGCAACATTTTGCATACGCCTCTCAGAAAGTTCGCTGCCCTTCACAAAGTGACACTGGTAATCGTCGCCAAACTTACAGCCAAGGAGCAAAGCGCCGTCTATCCCACTTGACATAGCGTCTTTTATCCACGCAACGTTCACCGAGCCAAGGCACCTGACAGGTATAATCCTCCCCAGTGGTGACCAGGAAAGACCCTTTCTAGCCGCCATATCCAAGGCTGGATACGCATCATTCTCACATGCAAAGATGAGCAGCCTCAACTTGTCTTCATCATCGTCGGGCACTTCGATTGCCTTAATCATTGAGCCGACGATATCTATACTATAATCCTTGAAATTGATAATGCGCTCCGGGCATGCGCCCATGCAGGTACCACAACGGCGGCATCTTGACGGATTAAGCTTGGGAGTGCCCTTCTCATCATCATCCAAGGCACCGAACGGACACTCTTCAGTACAACGCTTACACTGTGTACAGCGTTGGAAATAGAAATCCGGATAGTCAAAATCCCATGTACGCGGATGGACTGAATGCCCTTCGTCAATGGCCTTAAGACACTGCAGGGCCTTAAGTGTTGCACCAGCAGCGTCCTCCATTGCCTCTTCCATGGTCATGGCCCTGTGGACTGCGCCGGCTGCATAGATTCCTGTCCGCCTTGTCTCATATGGGAAACATATAAAGTTGGAGTCGCAGTAGCCTCCAAACAGATCCAGGTCACGAAAGGCTGGACCCTGTCTGTATGCCATATTCACTACCGCGTCGTCTTTGGTAGTCGGAACCATACCCGTGGCAAGCACAGCGAGATCAACATCCAAACTGATGTCGCCGCCGATAAGCGTATTGTCCACATTTACAGTCAGTCCGCCCGAACCGTTGTCCTTGACCTCGGTAACATCTCCCTTGGTAAGAAAGATTCCCGGGTCATTCTGAAGGCCTTGATAGAAATACTCATATTGACCTGAAGTGCGCATGTGCTCATACAATACATAGGCCTTGCCATCTTCCGGCTGGTCCTGGCGCAGATACTTGGCCTGTTTAAGGGCAACAAGGCTTGTTACCACTGAGGCATAAGGAAAATCAGCATCGTCTTTGGAACCCCCGGGACTCTGAATAAAGGCCACTGATTTGATTTCCTTTCCGTCAGATGGCCGGACGATCTTGCCATTTTTGGCAATTTCCTCGAACTGGCAGTTGGTTATGACATTGGGATTGCCCCACGCCAAGTGCGGAAATTCGCCTTCTTCCGGCACGTAAGGTTTCCATCCTGACGCCAAAATTACTGCTCCACAGATCTCAGCGTTGGGATCTTCTTCCATATAGCCCCTACGTCCCTCGTTTTTCTCGTCGTATTTCTTCTTCTGATCTTCAGCCGAAAGTTCGTTGCCGCTCTCATCCAGCTTCTCTTCTTCAGTCAGTGGAAACGGGGCATCCCACTCACTCTTGGCCCCGGCATTCTTAAAACTGATCCTGAAGTTACCCGGGGCATTGCTGACACGAGCCACTTCGGTATTGGTCTTGACTGTTATCTTGTCGCTGGCATTGACTCTGTCAATCAATCCTTTAACAATGGGATCGATAAGTTCAGAGTAATCCGGACCTACAGGGACCTGCTTCCTGATCTTTGCACCCCAACCGCCTAGCTCTGGCTGGCGCTCAACCAAAATACTCTCGTGCCCCGCTTCAGCGGCCTCAAGTGCGGCAGTCAAACCTGTAACCCCGCCACCGATAATAAGAAGACGCTGGTTAATCTCCTCCGTCTTGAAGGGCTCTACCGGATTGGACTTCTGCGCCTTGATAACCGCCATGCGGATATAGTCCTCGGCGAGTTCCTGCACGTGCTCTTTCTTAGCTTCGGCATTCTCATCATCCGCACTTACCGGATGACTCCATGTAACCATTTCACGAAGGCTGGTTTTTTCAACCATTACACCTGGAAAATTAAAGATTTTAAACTCGTATCTAGGTGATATCCCAGCTAAAACAACACCATCTATCCCTTCATTGTCAATATCCTGCTTCACCATGGCAGCGCCTTCGGGTGAATACAGATCGGGATGAGTGCGCACTATCTCAATGCCGAGCCCGGTTGCAACCTCTACCAGCTTGTCTATGTCCAATGCTTCAGCAATACCATCGCCAGTGTATATATAAACTCCTACTTTTTTCGACATCAGCCTGCCCTCCTCACCAACGTCTGAACAGCCTTCAGGGCTGCAGCAGTTGCACTTTGAGCAGATGAAACTACATCAATGGGCCGCTTTGCGCAACCGCACGGAATAATGCCCTCTTTAGATACCACAAAGCCGTCGGAGTTATACTCGATTCCTGGAATCTGTGTTGTTGCTCCTGTCGGCTGCATCCCCGTCGCCAATACAGCAAGATCCACTTCCTGTTCGATCTTGCCGCCACCAATAGTGTCTTCTGCAATAAGCACAACACTGCCGGGACTCGATCCTTCTTTTACCTCGGCTACCTTGCCCTTAATGAAGTGGACCTTTTTGTCTTCCTTGACATTTTTATAAAATCTTTCATATTTCAGCCCTGGAGAACGAATATCGATGTAGAAAATATATATCTCTACATCTTCTGATTGCTCCCTCAGATAACAGGCCTGCTTCAGTGTGGCCATACAGCAAATGTATGAGCAATATTTTAGATGATTCTCATCTCTGGAACCTGCGCACTGGACAAAACCCACTGTCTTTGGTTCCTCTTTATCAGAAGGCCGCACAATCTTTCCTTCTGTCGGCCCTGACGGCGATGCCATACGCTCTACCATCATGTTGGTGACTATGTTTTCGTATTTTCCAAAACACAGGTTGTCCATCTTTGTGGCGTCATACGGATTCCATCCGGTTGCCATAATGATAGCCCCGACATTCAGATCTATGATCTCTGCCTTCTGGTCCAGATCCACATGCCCCTCCGGCATGGTATCCTTGATCCGCTGGCCATCACCAGACGATACTGCCGCCGGATCAAGCACGCATTGATTGGGAAAGGCCATCATATTGGGCATATATAAAGGTTTCCGCATATTCATGCCGAAGTTGAACTCATTTGGAGTCTCGGTTGTAACCGCTTCAGCACCGGGTGCACAATTATTACACTGTGGCGTTGTATACCTCGGATTTACTTTCACTTTCACATTGAAATCACCCGGCCCTCCGGATACAGACTCCACTTCCGCCAGATTATAGAAGGTGATCTTCGGACTGGTCTTAATTCGCTTGTAGTTTATCTCCAGTCCACACGAGGGAGGACACAGCTTGGGGAAATATTTGTTCAGCTGAGCGACCCGGCCCCCCATATAACTCTCCTTCTCAATTATAAAGACATTATATCCCATTTCAGCGGCTTCCACCGCGGCTGTAAGACCGCTGAAGCCACCACCCACCACGAGTATACTTTCACTCATATGCCCGCTCCTTCCTCAAAAAATTGATTTAATTAAATACTAAACTAGGAATTAAGAATTGAAAATGAGTAATAGTGATCTGGAGATATTTAGCAATGCTTTCAGTAGCTAATTTTCAATTCCTAATTCCTAATTCAAAAAAATGCCAGGCGCCACCATCGCGACGCCTGGTCATCTGTTATTACAAGGTCTAAATCACCCGACCAACCTTAAAACCAAAATACTGAATTAGTCAGGAATGATCTGGTGCAGTGTCTTCTTGAATATGGACCACTCACCCTTTTCAGGATCATACTTTGAATTGACAAAGCACTTCCATCCACCTTCCTCCATGGACTTGGAATCAGCTTCAGGGAAATCACCACGATAGTAAAAGCCTGGATAACGGCTCTCTTCACGGAACTGAATATGACGCAGGTGATCCTCAACGCACCATATACGGTGGTTCATCTCCCATGCGCGGATCAGCTCGTGCAGACCGCTGGCAGCCAGCTTCTCAGAATCCTCGCGGAGCATCTCCAGATGGTGCATAGCGATCCCAAGGAGCTTTGCATTGGTCATGTAATACGGGGACCAGCCACCACCGTACTCGTCTGTGTACTTCATCAGACGCTCCATCATATGGCGCGGCCTGATGTAGGCCGGGTTGATCATGTCATCGGTAGTCGCTTTGTGATTCGCATAATAATGTACAACCGGTTTGTAGATCTCAGCCTTGAGTTCCTCTGCGCTCTGCTTCAGGGCAGGGGTAAAGCCGGCATTGTCTGCCACATACTTGGCCATGGCCTTGGCAGCCATGCGACCCTCTGCATGTGAACCGGAAGAGAACTTGTGTCCGGAGGCCCCTACGCCGTCACCGGCAGTAAACAGGCCGTTAACAGTAGTCATGCGGTTGTAGCCCCACTTGTAATCATCCGGGACCCAATCCTCATTAGGTCCGCTGACCCAGATGCCGCAGCAGCCGGAATGGCTACCCAGCATGTAGGGTTCAGTAGGCATAATTTCAGAACCTACCTTCTCAGGCTCGATATTCATGGATGCCCACAGGCCTGCCTGGCCGCATGACATGTCGAGGAAATCCTCCCATGCTTCACTCTCGAGCTCCTTCCAATATTTCTTTAGGGCCTTATCATCCATGCCCTCAGCCTTCTTGTCTGCCAAAAACTTATTGAGTGCAGCGGCGGTATCCATAAAAACAGGACCGCGTCCTTCCTTCAATTCTTTGAGCATCAAGTGGTTACGGAGACAGGTAGGGGTAACCGGCTGCAGACCATAAGGTGCATATTTTGCCAGCTCTTCTTTTGCAGCATCACTAAAGGCGTAAGACTCTCCCATAGAGTTAGTCACACCGGCCTTAAAGAGCAAGAACCAAGCCCCGACCGGCCCGTAGCCGTCCTTGAAGCGTGAAGGCGTGAAACGGTTTTCCATCATGGTCATCTCAGCGCCGACCTGCATACACATAGTGTAAGTGGAACCGGCATTCCAGATCGGATACCAGGCGCGCCCCTTACCTTCGTCCGTAGCACGTGGGCGGAAGATGTTAACCGCACCGCCGCACGCCACTATCATGGCTTTGCACTTATACACAACTACCTTGTTCTCGCGTGCACTGAAGCCAACGCAACCGGCAATGGTATTGGGCTTGTTCGCATCCAAAAGGAGCTTCACGATAAAGATACGTTCGTGAAGGTCATAACCCATCTCATCCAGAGCGTTTTTGGCGGCCTCAGCTACTATACACTTGTAGGACTCTCCGTTGATCATGATCTGCCATTTACCGGTACGGACAGGCTGACCACCGTCTTTCAGGCTCTTGCCCTCGTCACCCTTCTGCTTCCAGATGGGAAGGCCCCACTCCTCAAAATGCAGAACAGAGTCGTCAACAAAACGGCCCAGGTCATAAATCAGGTCTTCGCGGACTACACCCATGAGATCACCGCGGACCATGCGAACATAATCCGCCGGATCATTTTCGCCCAAATAGGTATTAATGGCGGATAGACCCTGCGCAACCGCGCCTGAACGCTCAAGGGCGGCCTTGTCAATCAGACATACCTTGGAACCGGCCGGCATCCACTTGCCGATCTCAAAAGCCGAACCACATGCAGCCATACCACCGCCGACAATTACGGCGTCATATTCCAACTCTTGAACAGGGACCTTGGACAGATCCGGCTCGGCCAAAAGTTCCCATGTTGGTTTATTTCTAAGAGCCATATCTTAAATCCTCCTTAATGATTTACTCATTATCTAACTTTTTCATTTCTCAAGTTCAGCCACTTCTTAACCCAAAGAAGTCTTACGGAGTTTGCAGAGTCTGACCTGCCATAGTAAACAGAAGACCATCATCGATCGAGCCTGGCTCAGGCTTGCCCTCGTATGGCTTGATGGAACCTTCAGGAGTAGTCCTGATCGGGAACTTGAAGCGTTTAATGTTGCCATTGCGAAACTTAACGGTCCACATAATGGAGTCAGAACTGCGCATAGGCTGTACATAACCGCCCATCGGAGCGATGTCTGCATAATGACGCACTTCTATAGCACCCTGCGGACATATCTTCACGCAATTGTAACATTCCCAGCACTGATCGGGCTCCTGGTTGTAGGCCTTCATGGCATCAGGATTCAGAACCATGAGGTCGTTCGGGCAGATATACATGCATGCTGTTTTATCCCCGCCTTTGCAACCGTCACACTTCTCTTCAATGACATAGCTTGGCATAATGATACCTCCTAAATTTAAATTATTTGTTCATATGTTATTAATGTTTCTGGCCTCAATTTTATGCTTGGTCCCTTTGTGCCTATCCACCTCCCCCCGAATATTTCCGAAATTATTAATCAAGATTGTCTAAAAATATACAAAACATAAATTCACGTATTCCGCGATCAAGGTTACTGTCAAACGCACATATTAACTTAAATAACTAGCGGTTATCTTTGAACTAAAAACACACCCCCACTTTGCACCTCTAGGACCTCTTCTTTGGGCTGGATACTACTGAATTTCCACTCAGTAAATTCTAGTTTCCTTATATTAATGCAAAGGTAAATTGTCAAGAAGAAAATCCTGGCACAAGGGTATGAAGTCAAATAATATTTAAAATATGGAATTTGTATATAGCCAAGCATGCCCCTGTTAAAACTATGCGAGGGCTCCCAGCATTTTTGAGCGAAAAAGGGGATAACACGATCGAAAATTTTTTAAATTATTTTACTCTGATGATACTGAATCACCAATCATTTCTATTAACTGTTTTGGAGCTAAAAGGTTCATTCAATGCATTCTGTTGATTATAATTCATCAACCACCAAATCACCAAAACACCAAAACATTCAATCCTTTAACCCATCACGCTCGGCTGCCATTCTGGCAGGAGGTAAAAGTCGGAGATTCGGCAGCAACAAGGCCCTGGCTCCCTGGTTCACCGGCCATATGATAGATGCCTTAGTGCAGACGGCCGCGAGCGCGTGCCAGGAAGTTATCATTATAGCCAACGAATCTGAACCATATTCCTATTTAGGCCTTCCGATCTTTCCGGATATCTTGCCGGGGCTGGGCCCCTTGGCTGGACTTCAAAGCGCTCTCCACAATGCAAAGGCGGAAAGGATTTTTTTACTGGGATGTGATATGCCGCTTCTGAATTCAGAACTACTCAATCTGATGTGGGAGATCCCTACATGGGCCCCTGTTGTCATACCGGGCACGCCTCAGGGTCTTGAACCACTGCATGCCATCTATCACAAATCCCTTCTCCCCATTGTTAATAACCGAATCA
>DQXT01000050.1 GCA_011042225.1 Deltaproteobacteria bacterium
GCAAAAGCGGCAATGGACGATAATTTTACAATACTTTGCCCACGACCAGGTAAAACGATGATTAATTCGTTTGTGACCGCCTTAATGCGGATGACCGCATGAAATTTTTCCAGGAAACTTCAGGTATAAACAGATGAATGAAGAATACCTATACGAACTAAAGACGTTTTACTTTAGACTGTTTTCATGAAACTTCCAGAAAAGATGCCGTCTCTCGTCTATGCTGATTCTGAGGGGCGGATCTACGACTTACCTGGACTTAAGATGGCAGGAAGAAACGGCCGTGTTTTGCATCCGGTAGACCTTAAGGATCTTATTCCCCTGCCTCAGGGGAGCGAGCTCTTCGTGCTCCCTGACCGCCTGCCTGTGGGTTGGGACCAGGATCGGGACGATATGGTGGTATTAGATAAAGATCCTGCCGATGCCAAGGGAAACGTCGGTGCAGTTGCCGCCTTTATGGCCCCTGCCTATACCCAGACCGCTCTTGCGGCCTTTTACAGGTCGGGTTTGGACATCCCCGTTTTACCTCTCTTTACTTATACTGCGGTTGGCTGGTGGAAGGGACGTTTTTGGGCGGCGGGCTTCAGGAGTGATCCGGATACACGTCAGGATTTTTGCAACTTCCGTCCGGAAGAAGTCCGCAAAAAGACCATTGCCATGCTTAAAAAGAAAAAGGGGAACAGGCTGATACAACACCTTGGGAAATGCAGCTTAACCTACGGGTGCCCCGCTGCAAAAAATCTCTTCATGGGAAGATGGGAGGCACCTCTTCCTACTTCACCTATCTGTAACGCAGCCTGTCTCGGATGTATATCGTTGCAATCAGAGGGCGTACCTCCTGCCAGCCAGGACAGGATCACCTTCGTACCTGCAACAGAAGAAGTGGCTGATGTCGCAATACCACATTTAAAAAGGGCAAAAAGACCCGTGGTGAGCTTTGGACAGGGATGCGAAGGAGAACCCCTGCTCCAGGCAAAATTACTGGAGCGGTCGATAATCAAGATACGAGAAGAGACGAATAAAGGGACTATTAATCTTAATACCAATGCCAGCCTGCCCGGAAAAGTGCAAAGTCTGATTTATGCAGGGCTTGACAGCATGAGGATCAGTATCAACAGTACACGGAAAAAGTATTATCATTCCTACTTCCGGCCCAAGGGTTATGATCAAACTGATGTAATGGCTTCATGGAGAATTATGAAAGAGGCCGGACGCTTTGTCTCCCTGAACCTATTTGTACTGCCGGGTCTTACGGATGAAATGGCAGAGATAGAGCGGCTCTCGGACCTTATAGAAGAATTGGGTCTTGATCTTATACAGCTCAGAAATCACAACATTGATCCTGACTGGTATTTAGATGGAATAGATTACAAATATACAGGTCAGCGGACAGGGATAAAGGGAATGATAACAATACTTAAAAAGCGATTCCCCAAGCTCCGGTTCGGCTATTTCAATCCGTATTTGAGATCGGATTAATGCTGGTGTAATATGCGCTCGCAAAACAGGACAAAAGTAACCGTTCTGGGTTCAGAGGTTCAAGGTGCGAGGTTAGTAAAGATTATCAAAAAGAACAACCCTGAACGGTGAACCCTGAACCTGTGAACCTCTATGTACAAAACAACACCAGAAAAGTCGATCAGAGGATTAAATGATGGAATACAAAAATACACTAAGCCTTCCCAAAACACGTTTTTCAATGAAGGCAAATCTAGCTCAAAGAGAACCTGAAATGCTCAAGCGCTGGAAGGCCATAGACCTTTATGGGCGCATGAAAGAACAAGGACAGGGACGGCCCCGTTTCATACTCCATGACGGGCCTCCTTATGCAAACGGCCATATACACCTGGGTCATGCAATCAATAAGATTCTAAAGGACATAATTGTAAAATCTCACCATATGATGGGGTCTGATACACCTTATATACCCGGGTGGGATTGCCACGGACTCCCTATTGAACATAATGTGGAGAAAGACTTGGGGTCCAAGAGATTCAAGATGGACAAGCTGGCCGTGCGTAAGGCATGCCGGCGCTATGCAGAAAAGTTCGTGCGTATACAGAAAGAAGAATTCTCGAGGCTGGGGATATTGGCCGACTGGGATAACCCTTACCTTACAATGACTTATGACTATGAGGCCTCTATATGCAGGGAATTTTGCCGGATATTTATGGATGGTCATATCATCAAGAGTAAAAAACCCGTCTATTGGTGTTCCAATTGTATAACTGCGCTGGCAGAGGCTGAGGTAGAGTATGCACCACACGAATCTCCTTCCATTACAGTGAGATTTGCGGCCGGCGAGGTCCTAAAACAGTGGCTTGAGGATCGTTTTGGAATATTGGCCGGCCCCGCCTTTGCACTTATCTGGACCACCACGCCATGGACTCTGCCTGCCAACCTGGCAGTAGCTCTCCACCCTGACTATGACTACGCAGCTGTTGAAGTTCAACTTGGCAGGAAAAAAGAAGTCTGGCTGCTGGCGGAGGGAAGATTGCTTTCTACCCTGATAGATGCGGGTCTTGAGCAGAAGAATGTCAGGGTCCTCGGTACAATCAGGGGCGGAGATATTGAAGGGATGCAGGTAAAACATCCATTCCTGGAAAGAGACAGCCTGATTATTGTTGCCCCCTATGTTACTATGGATACAGGTACGGGCTGCGTTCACACTGCTCCAGGCCACGGAACTGATGACTATGAAAGTGGCATCAGATACGGCCTTGATATCTATTCCCCTGTAGACGACTACGGCAGATTTACGTCAGAGGTTAAGGAATTTGCAGGGGAAAACATCTTTGATGCAAATGACAAGATTATTGAAGTTTTACGAAATAATGACAGTCTTGTGGCCTATAAAACTATTGAACACAGCTATCCCCACTGCTGGCGCTGTAAAAAGCCGGTGATTTTTCGAGCGACCGCGCAGTGGTTCATATCCATGGAGGCAAGGGCGTTGCGCGAGGAGGCCCTGCGCGCTATTGAGAGTGTCAGATGGATCCCGGACTGGGGAAAAGAACGTATTTACGGGATGGTAAAAAATAGGCCTGATTGGTGTATTTCCAGACAGAGATCATGGGGTATTCCCATTACAGTTCTTATCTGCGAGGACTGTGAACAACCTTTAATGGACCAGTCAATAGCGGATCACCTGGCAGAAATTTTTGAAAAAGAAGGCTCTGATGCATGGTTTTCAAGACAGGCGCAGGAATTCCTTCCTTCGGGAACCAGGTGTCCAAAGTGCGGCGGCACAAGAGTTCGCAAAGAGACTGATATACTGGATGTCTGGTTTGATTCAGGGGTGAGCCATGCAGCGGTCCTGGAGACCCGTGAAGGTCTTTGCTCTCCGGCTGCCCTTTATCTGGAAGGAAGTGATCAGCACAGGGGATGGTTCCAAAGCTCACTCCTTACCAGTGTTGCAACCAGACACAGGGCACCCTACGAGGCGGTACTCACCCACGGTTTTGTTGTAGACGGAAAAGGGAAAAAGATGTCCAAGTCAGTGGGCAATGTCATCCCGCCAGCCGATATCATCAAAAAATACGGGGCAGAGATACTGAGACTCTGGGTCTCGGCAGAGGACTACCAGGATGACATAAAGATCTCAAACGAGATACTTCAGCGTCTTACTGAGGCATATAGAAAGATCCGCAATACCATTCGTTATCTTCTCAGCAACCTGTCCGACTTTGACCCTGGTAAACACTCTGTGGATTTCTGTAAACTTGATGCCCTTGATCGCTGGGCACTTATGAGGCTGGGAGAAATAACCATAAATGTCAAAAACGCCTATAAAGAATTTAAGTTCCATAGTGTGTTCCACCAGATACAACAGTTCTGCATAGTTGACCTGAGCGCCTTATACCTGGATATATTAAAAGACAGACTCTACTGCGAGCACCCGGAGGGCCATATTCGCCGTTCTGCCCAGACAGCCATCTATCATATCGTCCACGATATATTGCTTCTCATGGCCCCTATACTCTCATTTACTGCTGAAGAGGCATGGGGCCATATGCCGGACGCTGTTAATGAAAATAGTATTTTTCTGGGTAAGATGCCGGATAAGCCGTCAATTTCCATTGATAAATCTTTCCAGGATGAATGGGAAGTCTTATGGAAAATCCGCGCAGAAGTTACAAGGGCGCTGGAGCTTGCCCGGAAGGAAAAACGGATAGGTCTGGCCCTGGATGCGAAAGTGCTGATAAGTCCTTCTGAAGACATGCGAGACTTCTTGAAAAAACACGTTCCATTGCTAAGGACCATTACAATTGTTTCTCAGCTCGATTTGGATGAAGAACCTGACTCAGGAGATGGTACTGTATGGCTTAGTGATGAGATAGAAGGTCTTGCTGTCAAGGTTATACAGGCAGCGGGTAAAAAGTGTGCCAGGTGCTGGACCTGGAGCGAGGATGTGGGCAAAGATCCTTCATGGCCTGATGTATGTAGCCGATGCGCCGGTGTATTGAGGAATTTGGTAATTGAATAATCGCTGACCGTATGTGGTATATGTGACTAAAACTCTGGTGATGTGGTGATTAATTGGTCTTTCAGTGATTGTTGCCGTGTCTGGTTCAGACCCTATCTGCTTTTAATTGCCCGTTTTTTTGGAAGGCTGGGTCTTTCTCCTAACATGGTCAGCATTATCGGGCTAATTGCGTATGGGGCAAGCGGCTGGGTACTTGGCATGGGTCATCCGGTGGCTGCCGGTTGGATGCTTGCTGTATTCGGACCCTTGGATGCTGTTGATGGATTGTTAGCCAGAGAACAGGGACGGGCCAGTCCCTTTGGTGCCTTTCTTGACTCAACAGTGGACAGATATGCTGAATTCTTTCTTTTTCTCGGACTCATGACCCATCTCATGCTGCAAAGGCAGGAAGGCTTGATCGAAGCGACCCTTGTACTGGCTGCAATGACCGGATCGCTTCTTGTAAGCTATACCAGGGCAAGGGCGGAGGCCCTGGGCTTTAACTGCAAAGTGGGTATACTTACCAGGTTTGAACGTATATTAATTCTTGCTGTAGGGCTTATTCTTGGATGGATTTATCCGGTTCTGGTAATTATTGCAGTTTTTTCCCATATAACCGCCCTTCAGCGCATCTTCCATGTATACAGACAATCAAGTTCGATTAAATGATCCTGCTGCAAGGAATCGATCTGCGATACTGCTACAATTTTCCAGTCACTGAGATAATACACTAAAGATGCCGGGCATATCACCAAATAAAGGTGTCCTCTATGTAGTAGGCACCCCCATTGGAAATCTCAAAGATATAAGTATGAGGGCAATAGAGATCCTTGGCAAGGTATCTATTGTTGCAGCGGAAGATACAAGGGGCACCAGGAAAATGCTTACTCATCTCAACATTAGGACCAGGCTCTTGAGCTGTCATAAGCACAACGAAAGGACCAGCGCCCAAAAAATCATTACTGCGCTGGCAGAAGGGAAGGATGTGGCCCTGGTATCAGATGCCGGCACCCCTGCGCTCTCAGACCCTGGGGCAGAACTGGTAAAACTGGTCAGAGAGGCCAATTTCAGTGTAATACCCGTACCAGGAGTATCCGCCATCATCACGGCCCTGAGCGTAGCAGCAATGCCGGCAGACCTATTCTTTTTCGCCGGCTTTCTTCCAAGCAAAAAGTCGGAAAGACGCAAGACCCTTGAGCATCTGGCAGAGACTCCTTGTACAATTGTAATATTCGAGGCACCTCATCGCTTGATGAATACCCTGAAAGATATTTTGGACATTTTGGGGGACAGACATATGGTAATGGCCAGGGAACTCACAAAGATTCATGAGACTGTTTTATCCGGCTCAGTATCATTTATTATCAAACAGATTTCAAACGAACGTGTGAGGGGTGAAATTACACTGGTTATAGAAGGGGCAGAGGAGATAAGACATGAGAGATCCTGCTCGGATCCGGAGGCAGTAGGAAAAGCGCTTCAGCACCTCATTTCAGAAAAGAGCTTGTCATTCAGGGACAGTGTGGATCTCCTGGTCCGGCTTACCGGCATGACTAAGAGCCAGGTATATCCGCTCGCCCTGGAGATCAAACAGAAAGACAGCAAACTCAGGCGATTGCCAGGAGATAACATTCCATAACTTTAGCTCAATTTAGGTACTTTAAATTTTAGGTAAATCACATGAATATTCCCAATCACAAAATCTCCAAATCCTCAAATCCCCAAATCAAAGTGGTTGCCATAATCCCGGCACGTTTTGGCTCATCCAGATTTCCAGGGAAACCCCTTGCTGAGATTCAGGGCAGCCCCATGATTCTACATGTTTACCAAAGGGCACTGAAGATCTCTGCTATTGATCAGGTAGTAGTGGCAACTGATGATTCGAGGATTGCAAAGTGCGTGGGGAAAGCCGGTGGAACGGTTTTTATGACAGACCCTGGCCATCCGTCCGGGACGGACCGGATTGCGGAGGTGGCAAGGATGCTTGAACTTTCAGACGATGACGTCGTGGTTAATATCCAAGGAGACCAGCCCATGTTTGATTCGCAACCGGTAGTTGAAATTATAAAAATGCTACTTCAGGGGTTCGGATATCACATGACAACTCCCGCATGTCCTCTTGAGGCCCAGGAGGCCCTGAATCCAAACCGGGTTAAGGTAGTAGTGGACATTAATGGAAAGGCACTATATTTCTCCAGGGCTATAATTCCATATTATAGAGATGCCGATATAGTTGAAAACCTGCCCAAAGGATCGGGGCAATATTATCTCAGACATCTGGGTTTATACGCCTACAGGCAGAATTTTCTCCAGACCTTTGTCACTCTACCCCAAGGAAAACTTGAACAGATAGAACGACTTGAACAGCTAAGGGCACTTGAAAATGGATATGCCATTGGAGTTGTAAGGGTAAAAAGGGCCCCGATGGAAGTAGACACACCGGAGGATCTGGATGCACTCCGTTCAGCACTTGCCTGGCAGTGAGGTCTGCGGAATGGGTTCTAAGTAGCGAACAGATATAATTACAGGTATAGTTAATAGAAGACAACTTACCGAGAGACCCTGAAGAAATGAGTATAAGGTTATGGAGAACAGGCAAGGGAAACGGAAAGGCAACTTCATTTAAGAACGATGAAGGATTTTCCCTGCATTAATCAAGCATCAAGTGCAAATAACTCTTACATGGAATTGCAGTGTTTCCCACTCCGGATAAATTTTTTGGTTTTTTTAAGTTCAATAGGCCTTTACTGTTGAGCTTGCGTTTTCGTTTTGTAGGCAAAAATTCGTCCAAAATCGGCCTATTTTGAGGACTGCCTTTAATAATATCTTGTAGTTACAGTTTTGTCGACTCCAGAAAACTGTAGGCACATGATTTAATAATTAAAGCTTGACATACAGCAATATACATGCTAATAACGTAAGCATGTATTTGCGAACCACTAGACGAAAAAACAAAGACGGCTCGGTGGTCGAATACTTCCAACTGGCCCACAACGAGCGCCATCCGGTTACCCGTAA
>DQXT01000043.1 GCA_011042225.1 Deltaproteobacteria bacterium
AAAAAAATCCATCTTAATCATTTGCCTTTTAATAATAATCGTCTCCTTTATTCTTTACCGGATTTCTCACCTGGGTGCATTTCTCAAGATCGAAGATTTAAACAATGCAAATTGTTCTGTCCTGGTCAGTCGGCCAGGTCCTGAAGATCTGGAAATAGACCACAAAAGAGATATTCTGTATTTTGTCAGTTATGACCGTTGGGCAACTGCTCAAGGCAGGCATGTCCGGGGTGAAATTTATAGTTTAGATCTAAAGACACCTCAGATTCCTCCGAGACCTCTGTTGGGAGATCAATTAGAAGATTTCCATCCACATGGAATCAGCCTGTATCAGGATGATAAAGGGAATGATCGGCTCTTTGTGATAAACCATCGAGAGGACGGCAGACAAACTATTGAAGTGTTCAAGATCAGGATAGATGAACAGCTACAACACCTTGAAACTATTGAAAGTAAATTGGTCAAGTTGCCCAATGACTTGGTTGCTGCAGGACCAAGACAGTTTTACCTGACGGATATTAACAGGTCTTATGGGGGCATGGGGCTTAAAATAGATGCCCTATTCCAGTTGGATAAAGGCCGTATATTTTATTACGACGGCTCTAATTTTCACATCGTTGCTGAAGATTTGTGCTTTCCAAACGGTATTAATCTCGGTAACAATGGTCAATGTGTTTATGTGTCGGAAACTTTAGCGGGAAACATAAACGTTTTTCAAAGGGATCCGGCATCAGGGTATTTGAGGCTTCTCCATTCTCATTTTATCCGGGTGGGCTTAGATAATATAACAGTTTTAAAGAACGGCTCGCTGTTGGTTGCTGTTCAACCTAATCTAATCGCCCTCGCAAGACACTTCAAAGACCCTAACATTACATCGCCTTCACAGGTCCTGAAAGTCAGGATCAATAAAGAAAAATGTGAATTTGAAGAGATTTACAGTAATTCAGGTGATCAATTGTCAGGGGCAAGTGTTGCCGCCCTGTATAAAAACGATCTTGTTATTGGAAGTGCCAGTGAAGCAAAGATATTGCGCTGTAAGTCACACGATGTCGATATAAACTTAGATAGTTGGAAGGAAAAGGGCCGGTTTGTCACCATTAAATCACATCAAATTTTTTATGTCATGGAAGGCGAGGGGCCGACATTATTATTGTTGCATGCCTATCCGACCGCATCCTGGGGGTGGCACAGGATGTGGCCTGATTTGATAAAAAATTTCAAGGTGGTTGCACCGGATCTATTAGGATCGGGTTTTTCTGACAAACCAAAAGGTGGAAATTATTCTATTATTTACTTAACCGATATTGTTGAAGAATTGCTGAACAGGTTGAACATAGGAGAGGTACACGTTTTGGCCCATGCCTATGGAAGCCTGGTAGCTCAGGAGTTGTTGGCGCGTTTTAATAATTCAGCTGAAGAAGGACATCTCAACGAAAGTGATTCGAAAATACATATCCGTTCCGTGTGCTTCATTAATGGTGGAATATTTTCGGAGACAGCCAAAACGACCTTGATGCAGAAGTTTCTTCTTACTCCGGCAGGAGCGGTTGTGGCAGGCATTTTCCCCGCCCCTTATACGATGTTTAAACGCAATTTTTCCCGTACATTCGGTACTGAAACCAGGCCGTCATCAATGGAAATGAAAGAATTCTGGGAATTGCTCACCTATAATAAAGGCCACAAAAGAGTACCGGAGGTCATTCAGTATTTAAATGAGCGGATTCATAAAAGGGACCGATGGGTAAATGCACTTCAAAGAACCAGGGTGCCGTTGTGTCTTATAAATAGTAATTCGGATGAATTTACCGGCGAGGCCACCACCAAAAAATGGCAGGATCTATTGCCGGGTTCATCGGTTATGGAGATTGCTTCACCTGTAGGTCATTATCCTCCGCTGGAAGACCCTGACAAGGTCATTAATTATTATTTTGAATTTGCAGACAGATATATAAGATAGGCCTATACAGATTAATCAAAGTTCCCAGTGACAAAGATCGGCCCGGTTGAGAGGAGCAACCTTTTCCACCACCTGAACGGATTAAAAACACATAAAAATCGAAATGAGCAAACCCGGCAACATGGCTGCAAACATTAAAAGAGGTAAACGGATATAATTCTTGATTCCGGCGATAAATGCAAAAATAAATCCCTTGATCAGGGTATTCGTTATGGAAGAAAGTACAATACCCACAGTCGCCGCATCAGCAGCTAAATCATGTTTTGCCGATCTGGAAAGTGTAAGGGTAATGGCATCCACATCCAATAATCCGGAAATTACTGAAAGTGCATATATGCCTTCATTGCCGAACCACGCTTTCATTGCCTCGGATAAAACCGGAATGGCAGCCAGCAGGGCGCTGAACTGCAGGGCCATTCCCAGTCGCAGGGGGTTCTTTACCTCGATCTGCCGGTTGGAGGATCCTCGATCATCAGCCTTGGTTCGGCAAGAGCGGAAGAAAAACCACGGAAATAATCAATAGTTTGATGCCTGAAAAGAAATCTTGGGGCTTTATTTTGGTGAGCCATTTATGCAAAACCGGTTTATAACTGAGCAAAGACATGACGATTACTGTAACCACCAGGGCCGTAATCGGATAGCCATACGTAGCCCATGCCGCCAGGGCAAAAGTCAACATCATAGCAAAGGCCGTGGTCGACCCCACATCCCTTTTTTTAAAGACATTCAGCATATAGGCGGCGATTATAAGTGCCGAAATCGCAACAAAACCGGCAATAATGAGGCACTCATTCACCTCTTGAGAGAGTAAAACCAGGACACTTCCTAGCAGCGCAATAAGGCTGAAGGTGCGGATACCCGCAATGCGGCCCCCTTCTTTTTCCTCCCGGTCGCTCCAGCCGCGCTCAATGCCGATTAAAAGACCGATTGCCAGCGAAATGAGCAAGGCGAATATTATGTCATAGTCGTATTCCATAAAATCAGAATCAAAACAGTCGAATTTGCCAATGGCTTTTGTTCAATCTTGTTCCGGGTTTTTCAATTTCTTTTTTAAATATAGCATTTTAAATAGACTATGTCTTCACTTGTACCACCAGACCTTGCTGTATGGAACCGTAAAGGTTAGCATGGTGCTATGGAAAACGAATGTTGATTTTTTACGTTCTCTAATTTCAGAGAAAGAATTGGATCCTATCCATGGAAGCCATCGGAAAGCTCATCGGTATTATAGGCGTTCTCACGTTTCTGTTCACGATGAAACAGAAGGTAGATGATGCACTTGCCGCCATTCGGGCACCTGAGTCGCTGAATTTCTACTTCCTGTTTTTCTGGGCACTCGTCGCGGCTATTCTCGGCGGTCTATTTTGGGCATTTTGTCAGCAAGTCTTTCCGCCACTGGCATCCTCCTTCGCTTGTTCGGGCGCTTCCATGGCTGAAGGACCTATGCTGGGCGGTTCTAAGGAACCTCACGGCCTTGCGGCTTTTATGTGGGCCATTGTGACAAACCTGCCCTCCGCAGTGCTGCTTTTCATTGTCGCCGCCAGGTACGGGCTCTTACCACTTCGAGGGACAGTTTTTGCGTCTACGGCCATGCTTCTCTTTCTCGGCCTTGCATCCATTATGTTCTATGACTTTCCGCTGTTTGGATTTAAGGGGTTTCGCTGTTATGTCGCGTCAAGGCATCTGAGTTACCTTGAAACTGAAATGTCTCTTGTAGTCATCTGGTCAGCACTGCTTGCGCTTGTGCCGTTTCTGGGTATCTACGTCTTGAGTCGTCTCGGGTGGATCGGGGGGCTTCAGGGATCCCTTCAGGGTTTCCTTATGGCTGTCGGACTGACGATCGGTATCACCAGCGCAGCGGTCGGATTCTTTGTAGCCGGCTATCCGGTACAAGTGCATGAATCCGCCAGAGGCATTACTGCCGGTATTGCTCTGAGGGTTTCGCTGTTTTTTGGCTTCATCTTGGGTAGGAAATTATGATCGCGTAATATTTCGCAGATAAAAAGGGGGTCAGCCCAAAAAATAGAAATTAGCTTCTTTACCTGATTCCTTATTTTCCTGTTTTCTTCCATCAACCTCTCTATCTTTATAGCCGCCTTGCTCACCGCCTGCGCCTTCATCCTTCGCCCTGATTGAATTTAACGTATATACCTTGTAAGTCCCTGAAATACAGGAATTATACATCTTAGAAGGCAATATCAAAGATTAATTTTATTTTCCAGGGCTGCCCCTCTTTATTTCACAAATCCTTCTCTGCTGTTGTCAAAGACCAGCCCTGACAATGACATGATGTAAGGTCCCTGGGGTATCAAGCCTTGCCTGCTTTGACATAACCGCTTCTCATGTTCTTTTTATGCCTTTCATGACGATACGCCATGCAAATTCTGCCGACTCATAAACTCGCGACTGATTTGCGCCGATAGACCAATATAAAGGGAGACAGATCTGTGACATTGCTCTCAAAGCCGTTAAAAGATGTGGACTATTGCATATTGGATCTTGAGACTACAGGTTTAAGCCCGGATACTGACGGTATAGTTGAAATTGCCATGATCCGCATTGATGGTCATGGAAATATTCTGGACAAATTCCATAGTCTCATAAATCCCTTACAATCAGTAAAATGTACAAAAATCCATGGTATTACTAACAGTGATGTGGCAAATGCCCCTAAGATTTTTGATGTTGTTGGACATATTACTCGGATTATGTCAGAAGCAATATTGGTAGCTTACAATGCCTATTTTGATTTATCTTTCCTTCGGGAAAAATTATTTGCTCCATTAAATATAAGCGAGCAACAGCCTTATCTTTGCTGTATGTATATGCGTGGCTTGATCGGACTGGAACCGACTCGGACAAACCTCTGTAATGCGTGTAACTTAGCCGGGATTAATATTGAGAATGAACACCAGGCCTTTTGCGACGCTCAGTATACCCAGAAGCTCTTTACCCATTACTTGGCCATTGCAGAAGAGACAGGATTGAAAAATTTTTCTGATCTGAAAAGACAAGGGAAAAATTATCAATTTATGAAAAGCTGGGAGTTTCCCTTACCCTTATACTCTTGGAAGAACTTTCCAAGTTCATCGCCCAAACCCCGGCCAATTGAGATAAAAGAATCTATTACTACTCAAGCTCGGAAATTGTCATTTAAAGTAGATGGTTCCTCTCGCTCCGTTACATTTGTTGGTAACCTTATAAAACGGATCTGGGATAGTGTACGTCCAGTAAAAAAGGAGGGACAAGAAGAATATTTTACTTGTCTCACTGATGCCTTAGCTGATCGGATTTTACAACCTCGTGAAATAGATGAGTTGAAGAGCGTTGCGTGGCATTACGGTTTGGATAAAAATGAGATCCAAGAAATTCATAATGAATTTTATCAGAGTGTTTGGGATGAGGCCATGAAAGATGGTATTATTACCAATGAAGAAAAAGACGATCTGGAAGAGCTTGTCAAATTGCTGGGAATTGAGGGAACATCTTCTTATGAACTTACCGAGGAAGAAAAGAAAATATTAGATAGACACCATGAATTTTACCGATCATTGGAAGCAGGTGCCCGCTTGCCACGAACCGAAGCGCAAAGACATTTTGTGGCAATGTGTCATGGACAAGTAGAAGCTGAAACTTTCCATGAGAAAATTTATGCAAAGCACCTGAGGATTCGTGAAAGACACCAGCATGGGATAAAAAGTGACAGCAACAAAGAAAAGGCCTATCGGATAGTCTAGGGTTTTCTCCCAGCCCCCACCCTCAAACAACAGGGCAAGCTGCTTGACAGTATTCCAGGGCTAGGCTACAAGACAATTCCCATCCTGCTGTCCTACTACGGTGGGCAGCAACGTTTTAACAAGGCCAAGGAGGCTGCGGCCTTTGCCGACTTGGATCCGCACCAACACCAGTCGGGCAGCAGCGTGTACCGAAAGCCTCACATGTCCAAAGCTGGCCATGCATTCTTGCGCAAGGCATTGTATATGCCCGCCATAGTAGCTACCACAAAAACCGCCTGGGGACGAGCATTCAGGCATTGCTTGGCCGAAGCCAGAAAACCACCCAAGGTCATTATCGGTGCCATGATGCGCAAACTCATTCATGTCGCCTTTGGCGTTCTTAAATCGAAGAAACCCTTCAATCCGGAGCTTCATCTTACTTGACACGGATAACAGTATCTACACTAATTTCTCAAAGGGTAGGTGTCTCACTTACATTGACACAGAGGGAAGGGCACGGAAGGCCTGCTCTGCGAGTGATAACCTTGGTTATCCTGAACACAAAACTAACCAGCGGGAGGCAAATAAATGCGGGCTATCCGAAAGTTCAAAAAAATATTAATAGCAAAGTGTTTCAAATCGCCCCGCATTTAGCCGTCTGCGTTTAGTGACAGGTTCGGTGCTATACGTTTTTTAAAGATATCGGTTCAATTTTGGATAGTTCATCTGCCATTTTATTCTCTAGATGCCATAAATCATAAGCCTGCTGCATGCGTAGCCATAAAGCAGGCCCATTACCAGCAAATTTTCCAATTCTTAGTGCCATCTCTGTTGAAATTGGATGCTTGCAGGCTAATATACGATGAAGTTGTTGGCGCGAAACACCAAGTCGTCTTGCAGCCTCACTGACTGATAAATCGAGACTTTTAAGTACATCTTCGCGTAGAATCTCCCCAGGATGTACAGGAGGTCTTTTTAACGGACGTTTAACTAAATATTCAGCCATAATTATACCTCAATGATATTGTTCAAGGTTGACTTTTAATGCATAACCATCGTCCCACTCAAAAGTAATACACCATGGGCCGTTGATATGAATGCTATAGCGTTTTGGTACTCCTTGCAGTCCGTGAAAATCGAAACCAGGAATACTCAATTCATTCAAAGATTCTGCCTGATCTAAAGCGTCTAAACGGCGAAGGGCTCGAGATTGGAGATCCTGTCTTATTTTCCGTGAGCTGCCATGTTCAAACAGCTCAGCAAGCCCTTTATGTTTAAAGCTTTTAATCATAAATGTGATTGTATCATATTTTGTTACAGTGTCAACAGAATTGTTACACTATTATTGAAACCTGCTTAATGGGTGCGTACAGAACGAGTCTGTAGAAAAAGTCCTTTTGAAAGTGTTGCCATTTCCCGACAACGCCGATTTTTAAATCAGCATCCGTGAGTTCCGTTCCAGGTTCAGCTGGGATTATACTTTCAAACTCAGTTTACATTACCTTGCATCCCTGTCCAAAGGATTTCCGCCCGATTATTTACGTGGCATCCTGCCATTTTATTCGCTGATTACGCACATCCAGACCCGGAACGATGAATCTTTTGCATGTTGCGGATCAGGCAGATGAGATTCCTCGGGGGCATTCTACCTTTCGGTTGAGACATAGAGTAAATCTATCCAGGCAGAGAGCGGACCTGATGTTGGCAAATGGCGGCTCGCCGATCGCAAGGTGTACGGCATAAAGCGCCCGGCCTGCCTCGGCACGCCACTT
>DQXT01000131.1 GCA_011042225.1 Deltaproteobacteria bacterium
GCAACGGGTTCGGGATTAACCGAACAAGTTCCTCCCCCAAGGATTATGGGGCACTTCGATTTGTTTCTCTCCTCTGCCCTAAAAGGTATATCTGCAAGGTCAAGAATAGTCAGAATATTGATATAGCAAAGTTCATATGGGAGGGTTATGGCCAAGACATCAAACTCTCTTAAAGAACGCCGACTCTCAAGTGCCCACAAATGCACCTTTTCAGATCTCAAAAATTTTTCGAGATCTATATCAGGACAGTAAGCCCGGTCGGCCAAGGCCCAGGGTATTTCATTGACTATGTGGTAGAGGATATGAAGCCCAAGATGAGACATACCGACTTCATAGAGATCAGGAAAAATGAGAGCTATTCGGAGACTTGCTTCGTTCCAGTCCTTATGACAGGCATTAATTTCATTGCCAAGGTAACGGCTTGGTCTCTTAATTAAAGGCAGGAAATCTGTTGGTTTCATAGCCGGCCCAAAATAATCCCTTGACACTTTATGAGCAAGTATGCGATTTATTTTCTTTTGTGACCTTAGTTGCTAAAATAGCTGTTAAGCTGTTAAGTTATATATTTAAATTAAAGGCAGGGAGAAACTATATCCTATGGGTAAAACTATAAATGCAGGTCTGTTGGGTTTTGGAACTGTCGGTAGTGGTGCCGCCAGGATACTTCTGGAAAAATCGGAACTTTTAGAGCAACATACCGGCACAACAATAAGGCTTGCGCGGATCTGTGACACGGATATCGTTTCTTCCAGGGGTTTTCCGGTACCCCCTGAGATCCTCACCAATGACGTGAGGTCCCTCCTTGACGACCCGACACTAGACATATTTATTGAACTCATAGGTGGCCTTGAGCCGGCCCGGACCTTTGTGTTAGAGGCTATTCAAAAGGGAAAGCACGTTATTACGGCAAACAAAGCCCTTCTTGCAACTCACGGCGATGAAATTTTTGATGCGGCAGCAAGATACGGTGTTGAACTGGGGTTTGAGGCCAGTGTGGGCGGCGGGATACCTGTTGTTAAGACTGTGAAAGAGGGCCTTGTGGCAAACCGTCTTCACACGGTTATGGGCATAATGAATGGTACTGCCAACTATATCCTCACCAGGATGACCGAGGAGGAAATAGCATTTCAGGAGGCTCTGGCAGATGCGCAACGCCTTGGCTATGCTGAAGCAGATCCTGCTTATGATATTGAAGGTATTAATACAGCCCACAAGCTTGTTATCATGGCCATGCTGGCTTTTGGTGCCCCGGTGAAACTTTCAGATATCTATATAGAGGGTATATCAAAGCTCTCACCTCTGGATATTTTTTTTGCGAAGGAATTTGGATACAGGATCAAGCTTCTAGCCATTGCAAGAAACAGCTGTGATGGGATTGAACTAAGAGTCCACCCCACTATGATCCCGTCAGAGCATCTACTCGCACAGGTTGGGGGAGTCTATAATGCCTTTTACTTCATTGGCGATTCGGTAGGAAAGGTACTACTATACGGCCTGGGAGCCGGGCAAATGCCGACAGGCAGCGCAGTTGTAGCTGATGTAGCGGACGTGGCCAGAAATATATCAAGGGGGACGCTCGGTAAAGTGGCATCTTTGGGAACTCCTCATGATATGCTAAAACCCCTGAGAAAAAGCCCTATAGATTCTTTGAAAGGTTGTTATTATTTTAGATTTTCAGTTGTGGATAGGCCGAAAGTCCTTGCCCGGCTATCTGGAATCCTGGGAGATTTGGGTATCAGCATAGCCTCGGTCGTGCAAAATGGACGGGGTAAGGAATCGTCAGTTTCTGTAGTGATGTTAACACATGAGGCCCACGAGGCCCAAGTGCGCGAAGCATTGAGGCAAATCGGCTCCATGGATGTGATTTCAGGTGAAACCATGGTCATCCGCATCGAAAACCTCAAAACCCTTGATGAAAATATCTAAAAAGGAGTTCTGTTGTGGCAGACGTCAACACAATAAATCTTGCTGAATTTACTGACCAGGCTCAAGACTTACCCAAGATGGAACTTCCAGCTTCTAAGTATGTAATATTAATTGGAGATGGCATGGCCGATCTGCCAATCGACGATTTAGGGGGCAAGACCGTTTTAGAAAAGGCACGGACACCTGCCATGGACCACTTGTCCAAATTAGGGGAATTGGGCAGAGTACTTACCATCCCTGAGGGTTTTCCTCCGGGAAGTGATGTAGCTAATATGTCACTTATAGGTTATTCGCCAAAAGAGTTTTATACGGGCCGCGGCCCTCTGGAGGCCGCTGCAATGGGTATTCAGATGAACCCAGAGGATGTGGCCTTCAGATGTAATCTGGTTACCTTGAAATTCAGAGAAGGCAGAGTCTACATGGAAGACTACAGTGCCGGCCACATAAGCACTAAGGAAGCTCACACGCTCATAGAGGACTTGGCGCCATTAGTATCCAGTCGTTCTTTTGGACTCTTTCCCGGTGTAAGTTACCGTCATCTTTTACTTTGGCGTGGCGGTCCAGAGGGCATTTCCACTGTACCTCCTCATGATTTTACTGGAATGGATGTTACTGAAGCCTGGCATATTTACGAAGAAGAACCGCTTCTACATGAACTTCTTACAAAGGCCATTACATTTTTCCATCGTCACTCTGTTAATGAGAAGAGGCGGATCGAGGGAAAACTGCCTGCAAATGCATTATGGCCATGGGGTCAAGGCCGGAGGCCCTTATTTGCCACGTTTTCTCAGCTCTATGACATAGATAGCGCGGTTATTGCTGCAGTTGATCTCATAAGAGGCTTGGGGGTCTGGGCGGGTATGGAGGTTATCAATGTGCCGGGGATTACCGGTTATCTGGACACCAACTACAGGGCAAAGGCAGATGCGGCCCTAAAGGCATTACAGAAAAAGACACTCGTACTTGTTCATGTTGAGGCCCCTGACGAAGCCGGTCATATGGGAAATGTTCGCGAAAAAATCCGTGCGATAGAGCGCTTCGACAAAGAAGTGGTGGGACCTGTTATGGATGGTTTGAGGGATATGGGAGGATCTTATAGGATATTGTTGGCCACAGATCACTATACGCCGGTTAGTCTTAAAACCCATAGCCCTGGACCGGTACCCTATGTTATCTATGACAGTTTTAGCCCGAAAGACAATTCAGATGCCACCTTTAACGAACCTGCCGCCGAACAAAGCCCTATATTGATCAAAGAAGGCCACAAATTGATGCAGAGGTTCATAGGAGTGACACCCAGAGATGTGGAACTCAATCCGAAAAAGAAGTTAAGTGAACAAAAAAGCGCCCAGGCCAATTGAACTCAAGGAACCAATACACCGCCTCGCCTATAGAGTGATTTACGGTGATACTGATACAGGCGGTGTGGTGTATTATGGAAACTATCTGAGATTTTTTGAGATAGGGCGTACTGAGTTCCTGCGGTCCATGCTCAAAACATCTTATCGCGATCTTGAGGACAAAGGGCTTATACTTCCTGCCAGTGAAGTTTACTGCCGCTATAAGGCCCCAGCCAATTATGACGACTTACTTGAGATATCAACTTCACTGGAAAAATCTTCCAAATTCTCTATACGTTTTCATTATCTAATTCATCGATTATGTGACCATCGCTTGCTGGTCAGGGGCTATACAGTTCACGCGGCGACGGATAGATCAGGCCATCTTACCAGTATTCCCAAGGATTTCCAGACAGCTCTTGCAGACATCTGCAATAGTTAAAACCCATTGTACTAAACAAAATTATTCACTTTCTGCCAAGAAGGGTAAAGATTTCCTCAACACAATTTCGCTCTTCTTGTTGACAGACTACCCTAGCTTGTTAATATGACAGCTCGACAAGGTGGTGGTCCCCATGACTTTGCGTTCTTTTTTGGGAGGGTTATGCTTGATTGCTCATATATCACCTCCCATCAGGTATACTGGATTAATGGACGTACGGCGTGAGTTCATATATTCCTGAAGACGTCCTTAGAAACATACTTGAATCTGTAAATATCCGGCAGGTCATCGGAGAATATATTCCGTTGAAGAAAAATGGCCGAAATTGGATCGGTCTCTGCCCCTTTCATCCAGATAAAGATCCCTCTTTTTCAGTAAGCGAAGAAAAACAACTTTTCCACTGTTTCGGGTGCGGCCAAAGTGGGGACGTCTTCAAATTCCTAATGAAGATGCAGGGCATGAATTTTGTGGAAGCAGTGAAAGTTCTGGCCAACCGTTATGGCATAACCATTCCTGAAAGACCCAGATCATACCTAGATCAAAAGCGTCACACTGAAACGGAAGAATTAGTAGGTCTTAACCTGACAGCAGCAACATTGTATCACGAAAACCTCCTTCATTCGCCCGCGGCCATTGATGCAAGAGCCTATCTTGAAAGACGTGGCCTGAAATCAGATATCATTTCCAGGTTTAAACTGGGTTGGGCAAATGACTTATGGGATGGCCTTATAAATCATTTAAAGGCTGAGGGATTATCGCTGGACAAGGCAGAAAAGGCCGGGCTGCTTGTCTCCAAAAAGAATGGTAAGGGATACTATGACCGTTTTCGTGGAAGGCTGATCTTCCCTATCTTTGACAGATCGGGGAAGGTAGTGGCTTTGGGCGGTCGCGTCATAAAAGAGGGCCATCCCAAATATCTCAATTCCCCGGAAACTCCGGTCTACAACAAAAGCAGGGTCCTTTACGGTTTATCTCAAAATAAAGGGGCAATCAGACGGGCCGGCAAGGGCTATGTGGTTGAAGGATACATGGATCTCCTGGCCTTAGCTCAGTCTGATATAGATCAGGTTGTCGCAACCCTCGGTACGGCTTTGACTGAAGACCATGTCAAACAATTAAGAGGACTTTGCAAAGACTGGATTCTGGTTTTCGACGGCGATGATGCAGGAGTCAAGGCTGCCCTTAGGGCCCTTCCATTTTTCTACAAACTGAATCTCAGGGTCAGGGTGCTTAATCTTCCTGCTGAAGATGACCCGGATAGCTTTATAAGACGTGAGGGCAAGAAGGCGTGGAGTGCCTTGATAGATAAAGCTGCTTCAGGACTTGATTTTGCTATTCAGCAAGGATTGGCATCCTACGGGAAAGACCCGGAAGGTAAATTCCGGACAACTGAAAATGTGCTGTCGATCCTTCAATTTGTCAATGATCCGGTAAGGAAATCCCTTTTGGTGGGGCACGTAGCTCAAAGATTGGGTCTAAGAGAAGAAAGTCTTTGGGCGCGCGTAACCGGCTGCGGCAATACTACTATCCGGGCACAGACTGAACATGGAGAGTCTGCCGGGATCAAAAATAGTAAGGGTCTTGAAAATAGGGCGGAGGCAAAGCTAATAAGTTTTCTGCTCGGTCGTCCCAAATATATGGATATTTTTTGGGATGCAGGCCTGGATCTGTGGATTGAAGTCCCATCTCTGAGAAATCTTTGGATGGCAATGTCGCATCTTTACAGCATGTCAGGAAATCTCAATCTTTCTGATTTGTATGACCAGCTTGAGCCTGTACCTGAACTGAGGACTTTGGCTATACGACTTTCTGAAAATTTTGCACCATTTGAGGACATGGAAGAAGAAGTGCTTTCAGACCTGAAAAGATACTGTAAGGATCGTCTCAACAAGGTCTTGAGATGGAATGTTTTGGAACAGATCAAAGCCCCTGCAGAGGTATCGGATGATGAAGAACTCTTGAAGCAATTACTACAGCTACGGTGAGTATCTTCGGAAACTGCAGGTCATAAAGTCCAACTTAATGCCACCTTTTTGGAAAAGGAGGAATTGATGAGGAAAGAAGAGCGCTGTGATTTGCACTATTTGATTGATGATCCACCAATTAGTTGGGAAAAACAGATTAAAAAATCCGTTTATGAAAAGACGAAGAAAATCGGCCGAACATGTCATGTAAAGCATGATGGATTACAAAATCTATGTTTAGATGATGATCAGAACGGCAAGGATGTAAATGAACTGGATGGCGTTTCTACGCTAGAATTGTTTAAAGATGATGACATAGGACTTATTGAGGTTGTAGTCGAAGAGAAATCAGGTAATGATCTAAAGGGGGTTTACCTGGATGGAAGAAAGCCTGGAGGTGTTGATCTGGCAAGAATCTATCTAAAAGAGATGGGGGATAGAAAGATTTTTAGCAGAACAGAGGAAATTACAATAGCAAGGGCTATGGAGGAAGGAGAGCAGGCTTTTGTAGAGGCCTCATTATCTATTCCGGATGTAGTTGATGCCTTTCTCGAGCAAGCTTGGGCTACAATGAATAATGCCGGTCATGTGGATGAAGAGGATTCAGATACATATAATATTAAAGCTCAAAAACTGGTCCATTCAGGAGGTAGAAAGGCCCGTCTTAGAGATATTCTGAGTGAAATTCAGATACTTCAAGACAAAAATTGCAAACTTTTAAGGTCTATAAAATCCGGTATGCCTGATACTGCCTTGAAGGCAATTAAACAGGTTCTCAAAGAAAATCGGGCCTCTATGATGAAGGCCTTTGGTAATATGCGAATTGAAAAATGTTTTCAAGACTTGATTTGCCGGGCGTTCAATGATGAAAAACAAAAATTAAGCAATGTTTCAGAGGAAGAATTTCTGGCCAAGTCAGGGCTGAATGCCGAAGAACTGGAATCTATTATTTGCCGCTTCAATGAAGGAGTCACTCTTGCCAAAGACGCCAAAAAACAGCTCATTTGGGCAAATCTCCGTCTTGTTGTCAGCATAGCCAAGAAATATTTTCATCGGGGCCTTCATCTCTCTGATCTTATACAAGAGGGCAATATAGGTCTTATGAAGGCCGTTGATAAATTTGAGCATAAAAGAGGTTACAAGTTTAGCACCTATGCAACCTGGTGGATTCGCCAGGCTATAACCAGGGCTATTGCCGATCAGTCCAGAACTATTCGCATACCCGTACACATGGTAGAGACCATGAATAAGGTTGTTTGGGCTACACGAGCCCTTATACAAGAAACCGGGAAAGAACCTTCACCAGAGGAGGTTGCTAAACACTTGGGATTGCCCAAGAACAAGGTGTCCCAAATCTTGGAAATGGCCAGAGACCCAGTATCGCTGGAGACCCCTGTAGGCGATGGTGAACAAAGCCACTTAGTAGATTTTATTGAAGATAAAGAGGCGGAACCCCCGGATGATGCCACCATAAATATAAATCTGGTCGAACAAACAAGGATTGCTCTTGGCACCTTGACACCAAGAGAAGAAAAAATACTTCGAATGCGTTTCGGGATAGGAGAACAATCAGATCACACCCTCGAAGAAGTTGGTAGGGACTTTTTTGTTACCAGAGAGCGTATACGTCAAATAGAAGCAAAGGCACTGAGAAAATTGAGACATCCAAGCAGAAGCCAGGGGTTGAGGAGCTTTGTAAAAGGCTAATTTTTGAGGGACAAACTTAATTAA
>DQXT01000092.1 GCA_011042225.1 Deltaproteobacteria bacterium
AAAAGCGGCAATGGACGATAATTTTACAATACTTTGCCCACGACCAGGTAAAACGATGATTAATTCGTTTGTGACCGCCTTAATGCGGATGACCGCATGAAATTTTTCCAGGAAACTTCAGTTCATAATATGATTACCTGTAAATTTACGCTATATCGTTGGTTTCCCAAGGAGGCATCATGAAAGCTGCAAGCATTTTCAGACTGATGACTACCGACCTTTTCATTATCCTCTTTCTTGCGATGCCGATGCCGGGTCAGTCGCAGGAAAACGGCCAGGAAGCGGAATCAAGGGCCTTTACCCATGAGGAACTTGCCCAGATGCTGGCGCCCATCGCACTTTACCCCGACTCCCTTTTGTCTCAGGTACTGATGGCTTCGACATATCCCATTGAGGTGATTGAAGCCGATCGATGGCTCAAGAAAAATAAACGGCTGAAGGACGATAGACTCGATGATGCACTGATTAACAAGGAGTGGGATCCCAGCGTAAAATCACTTTGTCATTTTCCGTCGATCCTTGCTTTGATGAGTGAGAAGATTGCCGAAACCACCAGCCTGGGCAATGCCTTTCTGGCCCAGGAAGACGAGGTTATGGATGTCATTCAGGAACTCAGGGCCGAGGCCTATGAACAGGGCAACCTGACCTCCACTTCAAAACAGAAGATTGTCAAGAAAGGAGAAATCATCGTTATAGAACCGGCAACTCCCGATGTCGTTTATGTCCCCTATTATAATCCCAACTACGTTTATGGGCCATGGTGGTATCCTTCTTATCCGCCCTATTACTGGGGTCCTTTCCCTGTAGTTGTCGGGGCCGGCATCTCCTTCTGGCCCGGCCCTTTTATCAGTTTTTCCCTTATCTCATGGAGCTATTTTGACTGGCACCGTCGTTCCATATATATCAACATACACAAAAGGCCACGTTTTTTTAGGCAGCACGATTGGCATCCAAAGCCTGGTGCCTGGTATCATTCTCCCAGGCACAGGAGGGGAGTTGCCTATCGGGATAAACCCACTGCACGTAAATACGGCAAGTCCTTCAGCAGATCGAAGACCTTCAGGCGTGATATACGCGGTTTCCCAGAGCGTCATAAGACGGCTGGGAAAGATATAAAATACCGGCCTGGAAGCAGGCTGCAACGCCCTGCCGGTCAAGGAACCGGTATTGTTCGGGACCAGAGGGTAAAAATTAAGCAGGACGCCAAGCTGTCTGAAAAGGTTGGACGGCAGGGGCATATAGGCACAGAAAAAATTCGAGGAAGTGGAAGCAAAATCCGGATGGAAAGGAGACCGGACATAAGTCGAGACAAGGTTTTCGGCAATATAGGTTACGGAGCACAAGAGGGCAAATCCAGCAGGCGGGGTCATTTCAGCCGGGAAGGCTATCAAGGGAGCTATAAGGGCAGAACCCCGTCAGTCCATCATGATCGCGGCCGCATAAGACGATAAATAAAATCGACCCACATGGAAAATGACCTTCACACAGAGAGGAATACAGATGATGTTACGACATAAATCATGTAAAGAAACCACCGCATGCCTGTATACTCACAGGCTGGCGGTTCTCATGTTGATCGTCGCATTGCATACCATCGGATTATCAGCAGCTGTAGCGGCTATGGAGCAGAAGGCCTTTATCTCACCACAGGAGGCCGTAAAGGCCTTGGCCACCGCAGTTCAGGATAATAACGATACCGAGTTAATAGCCATTTTTGGTCCCGGTTCGGAAGACCTTATCTTTTCAGGCGATAGAGTAGCTGATCAAAAGGACAGGGAGAGTTTTCTCGGTGCCTATGAAGAAAAGAACGACCTCAGGCATGAAAGCGATGACAAGGCTGTACTTTATATAGGTGGTGGAGATTACGCCTTCCCTATTCCCATTGTCCAGAAAAAAAATGCCTGGTTTTTTGACACGCAGGAAGGCAAGGAGGAAATTCTCCTCAGGCGAATCGGCAGAAACGAGCTGCATACCATTGAGGTCTTGCATGCCTACACAGACGCCCAGCGGGAATATATGGCCATGTACCATAGCCGTTGCGGCTGCCCTGAATTCGCCCAACGGTTGACCAGCAGCGAGGGCAAAAAAGACGGTCTTTATTGGGAAGCAGAAGAGGGTGAAGAAGAGAGTCCATTCGGTCCCCTGATTGCAAAGGCCGTGGAGTGCAAATACACAGGCAGTCTTGATACTGAAAATCCCGAACCTTTTCATGGCTACTATTTCAAGATCCTCAAGGCCCAGGGAAAGCACGCCAACGGCGGCACCTTTGACTATATAGTTAATGGCAAAATGATCATGGGGTTTGCCCTAGTTGCATATCCCGCCCAATATGGTTCATCGGGTATTATGACCTTTATCGTTAACCAGGAAGGCAAGATCTACGAAAAAGATCTCGGCGATAAAACAACCCAAAAAGCGGCGGCAATGACTATGTTTGATCCTGATGATACCTGGAAGGAATACGATGAGGTAACTGAGCAGTAAGGTTTTGAAAGAAATTTACCTGTGTCTTATAGGCTATTCAGGGGTATAGAGCGCCCAGGAATAAGTTATACGGCAAATACCGTCTTGGACAGGGGGATTGACCTCCCAGAACTCCTCAATGATTTCAGGACCGACGTTTTCCGTGTGCTTTCCTCCTAAACCCTGGATAAACATACGTTCCACTCCGCCAAGCGTACCCCACTCTCCGCATTTTCCGTCGCAGCATAAGATGGCCGTAATCCCTACAGGAGGTATATAGGAATAGATCAGTATACCGTTTTCCCGGTCCGCATTTACCCGAAGCAGGCTCCCGGTAGGCGGAATGAGCTCGCCCGGTGAGCCCTTACAATGGATTACTTCGGTGGGGAAATGTCTGTATACCACTGATACTGAGTGAATGGAGCTCGACAAAGTCCACAGTGAAGGAGTCTTCTACTGCGGTGGGTTTAAGCAGCATATATATTTTTGCCTTTGCGTCGATTTCCGCACTGCATCCGGAACTTTGTGTATAGCTATAAACGGTGATCCGTGACGTCGTTAAGTTCAGCTCAGGGCCTGAAATGGCGGCGGCGAATGCCTCCCAAAGACACAGAAGACAGACGGCAAAAAGGACTGTGATTAATGTAATTTTCCTTTTTATGGCGTAACCCCCCCGTCTTTTAAAGTCAGATAAGCCGACGATTGGCAGAAAATCGCCTTTTGCGATCTGGACTGGAGCGGCACCACCAGGCACGACACACTGACTCAATTGGTTCTTCTGAATCCGTCCATGTGGTTTTTTATTGATAGCTGGTTTTATTATGGACTTTAGGGGATGGTTTGTCAAATTTATAAAGGATGTCAGGCAAAAGGACCGATTAATGGGCCCTAACGAAGTCGGAGATAATGATTTAAACCGATCAGTCTATTTTTTTGGCAAGTTTGATACCATTGGTATTGATGGTGATAAGCCTTTTTTTGTATAGTGCACCTATTGCCTTTTTGTATGTTTTTTTACTCATTCCGAACATGGAATAGATATCTTCCGGAGGACTTTTATCAGTAACTGCAATACTGCCGCCAAGGTCTTTTATTTTTTCTAGAATGCCTTTTGAAATATTGTCAATTTTTTTATAGCCTGGTCTTTGCAGTCCTATGTCGATTTTGAGGTCTTCGCGTATTGTTTTTATATAGCCTTTTAGCTGCTGGCCTATGTGAAGTTTTTGAAATACCTCGTTCTTATATATTAGTCCCTGATTAGAATTGTTAACAATCGTTTTATAGCCCAAGTCTGTTTTATCATATATTAAAAGATTTACCTCTTCGCCCTCAATGTAGTCAGGTGGCTGAAGATCAAGAAATTTATCCAGCTTTGAAGATGCTGTAATACGGTTGGTCTTTTTATCCAGAAAGACAAATACAACATATGATTTGCCTTGCTCCATTTTGGCCTGCTGCTCTCTTACGGGAACAAACAGATCTTTTTGCAACCCCCAGTCCAGGTAGGCGCCCCACGATGTGTTTGATGCCACACGCAATCTGGCAAAGTGACCAACCGTTACATAAGGCTTTTGAGTTGTCGCACGCAGACGCCCTTCTCTGTCTACATAAACAAAGACCTCAATATCATCGCCTGGCTTACATTTCTCAGGTACGTATTTTTTCGGCAGGAGGATATCCCCTGGCTCACCTCCATCAAGGTGGGCACCGTATTCCCGCTTTCTTTTGATTATAAGCCTATTTATACCGCCGACTTTTACCATTACTACACCACTTCAGAAATATACTTCTTTTTTAACAGCCTCCAGAACACCACCGCAAAGGCAGTTAGGGGAATAGCGAGCATCATCCCGAGGATGCCGTTGAGCGCGACTCCCCAGAAAAATACCGCGAAGATGATGAGGGCGGGATGAAGGCCGGTGCGGTTGCCCATGATTTTAGGGGTGAGAAGATAGCCTTCGATTGTTTGCACCACAACGAATACGACCAGTACCAGAGCCACCCGTGAGATACCGTCCCCGTTACCGAAATAGGCCAGCGGAAGAGCAACGCCGAGTCCCGCGATGCTTCCCATGTAGGGGATGATGTTGAGCAGTCCCAATGCCATGCCGATAATAATACCATAGGGTAGTCCGACCAGGGCAAAACCGATCGCAAACAAAATGCCCTGGGCAAGGGCGATAATAATCTGCCCACGGAAAAACGTCAGGAGAATGCCGATAAACTGATCTACCAAATAGATAGCGTCTTCCCTGGTTTCCTTTTTCAGGAAAGGCAAAAATTCGCCTATCTGTCTGGTTTCAAACGGCTTTGCCATGAGAAAGAATGCCAAATAGACAGGAAGCACCACCCAGGCGAACAGGCCTGCCGTAGACTGAAACATCTGGATAATGGATTGAGACATTCGCTCTCCCGAGGCCCTGAGCGCATTGGCAACCATCTCTCCGGGATTCTCCAGCAGGCTGCTGAACTCAGGCATCAGCCCGTACTTATTTAACAATGCGGCAAATTGCGGCCAATATGACTGACCCGCTTTATACATGGCATTGATCATGGACGGCAAGTCGTCAATCAGTCGAAGCAACTGGTTGGCTGCAAAGGCGCCGATGAACCAAATAAAGGCCCCCAGAGGAATAAGTGCGGAAAGAAAAAACAGCACCAGGGCCGTCGCCCGGGACCCTCTGCAGACCTTGAGCAGTCCGTTATAATAAGGCCGCAATAGCATAGTCAAGATGCCCGCTGCTACAGGTGGCAGCAATACATTCTTGAAGGCGGCGGCAAAGAGGGCCAGTCCCCACACAGTGCCACTGAAAAACAGCACCAGCACCAGCACCGCCCCCAGCGTCATCGCGGCGGCAACGGTGGTGCGTTGTCTTGGTCCCGGTTCGATTTCTTCAAGCATAACGTCTCCCACGTTATTTTCTGGTTAAACCCAAGGTAAAATGACTCAGCGTACAAGTCATCAACCGCTGTTTACTCCCCTGGCGATGCGGTCGCCGGTTTCCTTGTCGACGTTGCGCCAATATTCAAAGGCGCGCTGCAAGACGGGCTCGGATACGCCGTTTTTCAGGTGCCCTACCACGTTGGACACCAGACGGTCGCGCTGCGCGTCGTCCATAACCTCCCGTACCAGGGTGCCGGCCTGAATAAAGTCATCGTCATCCTTGCGCTTTGTATAGGCGGCGCGGACGAATTCGCCGCCGGCACTCCAGGTGGCCACTTCAGGATACCGCTCTGGGTCAGCATTTGGACCGCCCTTTGAGTTAGGCGCATAGACCGGATCGGAGACATTCTCAATCCGCATTGCACCGCCCTTGCTGTAGCTGTGCACAGGGCTCTTCGGCCGGTTGACCGGGATCTGCCTGTAGTTGACCCCCAAGCGGGCCCGGTGGGCGTCGGCATAGGAAATCAGGCGGGCGAGCAGCATCTTGTCCGGACTCGGACCTATCCCGGGGACAAGGTTGTTAGGCTCGAAGGCCGCCTGTTCGATCTCGGAATGAAAATCTCTTGGATTGCGGTTCAGGGTAAGCCGGCCCACTTCATGCACGGGATAGTCGCCGTGGGGCCAGACCTTGGTCAGGTCGAAGGGGTTGAACCGATAGGTCTCGGCCTCTTTAAAAGGCATGATCTGCACCTTCAGCGTCCAGCCGGGGTAATCCCCCCGCTTGATCGCATCAAACAGATCGCGGCGGTGGTAATCGGCATCCTCGCCTGCGATCCGGTCGCCCTCCTCCTGGGTGAGGAAATCGATACCCTGATCGGTCTTGAAGTGGTATTTTACCCAAAAGCGCTCGCCTTCGGCATTGACCCACATATAGGTATGGCTCGTATAGCCGTTCATATGCCGGTAGCTCTTGGGGATTCCGCGATCGCTCATCAGGATGGTGACCTGGTGAGCGGTTTCCGGAGACAGGGTCCAGAAATCCCACTGCATGTCGTTGTCTCTCAGTCCGTTATCCGCACGGCGCTTCTGCGAATGGATAAAGTGCTGGAACTTCATGGGGTCCCGGACAAAAAAAACCGGGGTATTGTTCCCCACCATGTCGTAGTTGCCCTCGGTGGTGTAGAACTTGAGCGCAAAGCCGCGCACGTCCCGCCAAGTGTCAGGGCTGCCGCTCTCGCCGGCCACCGTGGAGAAACGGGCCAACACGTCTGTCTTCGTGCCCGGCTGGAATACCGCAGCCTTTGTGTAAGCGCTGACATCCCGGGTCACCTCGAAGTGTCCGAATGCCCCTGAGCCCTTCGCATGAGGCTGGCGGTCAGGAATCATCTCCCTGTTGAAATTGGCCATTTGCTCTACGAGATAGTAGTCGTGAAGCACGATGGGACCATCAGGCCCTACGGTAAGCGAATATTCGTCGCTGGCTACCGGAATCCCGGCATCTGTTGTGGTGGGTTTGCGGCCGTCGTCTTTCATGGTAGTACCTCCTTTTAATTCATGGCTCAAGCTGTCTGATGCGTCTTAAAGAGTCTGTAAAAATACTTCTAAAAGTGTTGGTATTTCATTTAGGGCGATTTTTAAAACAGCATCCGGCAAGTTGCATTCCAGCTTCAGTTGCCGTTATATCCATTTTATTTTGGTTCTTCCGGTTTTTGCGTACCTAGCTTTTTTAAAAATGTGGACATGATAATCTTTTTCCAAGCATATTTTTCAGGAAGGAGATTAGAGCATCTGAAGTTTCCCGCTTTTTTGGGTGAGGTAAATCCGGAATCAATTTATGATGCGCAAATGTTCAACAAAAAATCCAATGATTTCAATAGGATAGTCAAAAATCCGTTTTTGTTTAACTTGTTGA
>DQXT01000010.1 GCA_011042225.1 Deltaproteobacteria bacterium
CAGATAAATTCTTTCCCGAAGATTCAAGAATAGAATATAACCTTATCCTGCAGCAACAGAAGCCCTATCCAGGTTCAGATATTTTTTATCATGTTGCGGATCATAGCGATAGTCTGTATTTTGTCGAACGACCAGTCAGGGGCTACCAGCAGATTCATGGGAGGATCTCCTGTGAGCCTCTGTATCACAGTGCCTTTGGGGAGATTTGCCAAGGCCCAGGCAACCATTTCCACATAATCTTGCTGTGTAATGGGTCTATATTTACCGGCCCTGTACAGCCGGTTAAGTTCAGTATTTTCAACGATATACTGATGGTGAAATTTGACCCCATCCACCTTGAGACCTGCCAGAAGCCTTACAGTGTCTTCCATCTCGCTGCGGCCTTCGTCCGGCAGTCCGAATATGATATGCGCACAGGTCATCAGACCGTATTCCTTTGAAATCTCAACAGCCCTGATAAAATCAGACACTGTATGCTTCCTGTTTATTCTGGCAAGTGTGGCATCAGAGGCACTCTGAAGTCCGTATTCCATCCATACCATTCGCCCTTCACCAATATGTGAAATCAGCTCCAGACGATCTTTATCCACACAATCAGGGCGGGTGCCGATAGACAGACCCACCACTTCGGATCCTACAAGGGCCTGTGTGTAAATGTCCTCAAGCCTGTCAAGCGGACCATAGGTATTGGAGAAAGACTGAAAGTAGGCGATAAATTTCCTGGCACCATAGCGTCTGCCTGCCCAGTTGATCCCTGCCTTCATCTGCTCAGCTATGTCTTTACCTGACTCATAGGCGCCTGTCCCCGAGCCCTTGGCATCGCAGTATATGCAGCCGCCCCTGCCCTTGGTTCCATCCCGGTTGGGGCATGTGAAACCAGCGTCCAGGGAAATTTTTTGCACCCGTTCTCCAAAAACAGAGCGCAGATACTGATTAAGACTGAGATACATCGATCCCGGCGACCTCATAAGAACCAAACCAGTCCCTCAGCCAACTCACGGCCTCGTCCCTGGTACCGACCTCCCCTTCTACCTGTGCCTCCTCCAGGGCATCCAGGGCCTTCCCTATCAATGGTCCGGGAGAAAGACCAAAGATCCTTTGAAGGTCATGGCCGGTAAGGAGCCTGGGCCTCGTCTTTACCGGCTTCAGCCGTTCCTGATAAAAAAAATGCACCTTTTCCCATAGTCTGGCCAATTCGGTATCAAGCTCCAGCGGTTTAAGAGGTCCACAGCCGGACATACTGTCGGCCATGGCAAGGAGGAAAAAGGCAGGGTAATCAGCGCCGGTTTCTATGAGAAGTCGCCTCATAGCCCGTTTAGTGGGTCCTCCTTGCCTAAGATCCTTCAGGAGATGAAATGCCCGCATATGAAGTTTCACCATCTTGGCTACAAATATAGTCTCTTTTCTGGGCCAGCGGAGACGCCTTCCTATTAACAGGACCATGTCTGACCCTTTATGGTCGTGACGGTAAAAGGTGGGGCGCCCCTGTTTTTCTCCTCTGCAGCTTGGCTTTCCAACGTCATGAAGAAAGGCCGCCCACTTGAGATCGAAAATTTTTGAACTGTTTTCAGCAATCCAGTTTTTCATGGGCCCACATGGAAAAAATTTACTGCAAGGATCAACAACAAGATCCTCCATGGCCTCAACCGCCGCAAGACTGTGCCCCAGGACATCCAGATGATGATAACCCGGCTGAGCCATGCCTTCCATAGACCTGATCTCATGTATCAGCGCCTGGAGCAATCCGACCTGAACCATCTCGTGAAGTGTCCTGCCCGCCCTTTCAGAATTCATGATAAGTCTTAATTCATGGCTGACACGTTCTGGTGCGACCGATTCTATATAACGTGACAGATCCCTGATATAATCCCATGTCTGCTGTTCTATCTCAAAATCCAGTTGAGACCTGAAACGAAAGGCCCTTAAGAGCCTTAAAGGATCAGACTCAAGGTTTTTCCGGAAAATTGCCCTTATGATTTGATTATCAAGGTCTGCAAGACCTCCTGCAGGGTCCATGACAGTGGGTTTCAAGTTGCGGATGGTAATAAGTTGAAGATGATCATCGAGAAAAGGAATGACTGAAGACAGTGGCAGTGCCATGGCATTTATAGTGAAGTCCCGCTGGCGCAGGTCCTCTTCGATATTACTGGCTGCATACCTGTACTGGCTGAAATCCAGAACAAGATCCTTGCAGACAACCCTGGCTACCTTTTCCTTTTCATCCAGCATGACAAAGTGTCCTGATGTACTCTGAGCAAAGCGTCCGGCAAGGGCAATGGCGCCGTCCGGCACTACCAGATCAAGATCCAGTACCTCTCTGCCCAGGAGCCAGTCCCTCACCGGCCCGCCGGCCATATAGACCTCCAGGGAAGAAGAAAGGATTTTGAGCTCTTTTAAGACCGAACGCATTTTTACAGGGTGATCGTAACTGTTTTATTAATTCCGTAATCTTTTTTACTCACAAAATCTCCCTCACCAAATTATGAAGCAACGGCCGAAATCGGCGCATTTTGTCCTGACTCTCTCTGTCGGCCTTTGGGAAAGTGCGGTTGGCAAGGAGCACGACCAGCAACTCGTACTCCAGGTCCATCCAGAATGATGTACCTGTAAAACCCAGGTGGCCTATACTTTCAGGCGAAAAACCGCTGCCTGCACTGGAGTCAATCGGAGACGGAGTGTCAAACCCAAGGGCCCAAGTACTCCCGGCACGGGAACCTTGAATATGCCAGAATTCCTTAAGCAGTGACTCTGAAAAATTAGGGCAGATACCTCTACCCTTATAAACATCTAAAAGCCCTAGGAGGAGTCTTGCCACGGATCCTGCGGTTCCAAAAAGTCCGGCATGCCCTGCAACCCCCCCGATCACCCATGCATTCAGGTCATGGACTTCGCCGCAAACCACCCTTTTCCTGATCGGGCATACCCCTGTAGGCGCTATAAGCCCATTACGGCACATCCGGATCAAATCCCCTGTTTCCCCATTTGTTAAAGGCGGCTTATGGATGATTTGCCCGGTTGCCGTAGCGTCTGGAGGCACGAAATATAGACCTTTTACGTGTAAAGGTTCGAACACCAACTCTCGTGCGGCATCCGCCAAACCTTTACCTGTAAGGCCCTCTATTACCCAGCCGAGAAGCATAAATCCGAGGTCGCTATATTTGGCCTGTGTTCCAGGAGCAGATATCAGGGGTTCAGCCAGGAGCAGTTTTTTCATCTTCAAAAGCCGGGAATCAGGCACCAGGTGAATTAATTCCTTATAAAATGATCTGCAGGCCGGCAACCCTGATGTATGGCCCAAAAGGTGACGAACGGATATCTGAATTTTGTCTAAAGGTACATCAGAAAGGACTGAGCCCAGGGTATCATCAAGCTGCAATTTGCCCTTTTCTATCAAGGCCATGGCGGAAAGTGTGACGGCGAGAGGTTTGGTAAGGGATGCAAGATCATAGACCGTAATGGGACTGACTCTTGCAGACCATGGAACATATGTGACCCCGCCCCAGGCGGCTTCAAGCACAACCTCTCCGCCTCTTGCCACGATCAGTGAGGCCCCGGGGAAGAGACCACTATTGAGGGCCTCTTCAAATAGTATGCCCAGACGGTGGACCTCAGGATTCCGTCTGTTTTGAGATAAAGGGAATATCAAAAAGGAACGTCGTCCTCTATAGGCGGCTGTGGTGGCTCAAGCTCTGTTTCTGTCCCCGGGACCCTATCTCCTTTAGAGTCCAACATTACCATATCTCTGGCAACCACCTCTGTAGTCCATCGCTTGTTCCCGTCTCTGTCTTCCCAGGACCGGGTCCTTATCTGGCCCTCGATAAAGACATTGCTCCCTTTTCTCAGATACTCGCCGCATATTTCCGCAAGTCTCCTCCAGGCCACGATCCTGTGCCAGTCTGTCTCCTCTTCCCACTGGTCACCACGTTTTATTGGACGATTTGTGGCCAAGCTGAAATTGGCTACCGCCGTTCCATCAGAGGTATAACGTATTTCCGGGTCTGTTCCCAAACGCCCGATGAGCAAAACCTTATTAAGGCCCTTTGCCATGTATTTAACCCTCCCTTCGGTTATACTTTGATTTCTTTGAAAGCACTCCACATAAAGCGTTAGTTAAATTTATTCTTTACTGTTCGACATAGGCTGCTGAGTATGCATTGTCTCTCGTAAATCTCGCCTCTTGCCGGAGCACTTTGAGTGGAATCTTTTTCAGGACTCTCTGCAGTGTGATCAGCCCTGACCAATGCTACGCTAAACAACAAATCTGAATTTTCCTTTACCCAAAAGATCATGAAGATGTACTGCTCCAACCAGTTGGCCGTTTGTCTCAATAACAGGCAATACTGTGATCAGGTGTTTTTCCATACGGGCAAGGGCTTCTGCCGCCAGGGCATCGGGTGAAATACCTTTGGGATTTTTGGTCATCACCTGCTCTACGACCTTTTCCGACAGGTCTTCCATATTAATCAGCGCCCTTCTCAAGTCACCATCTGTTACAATCCCGATTACTGATTCCTCGCCGTCAAGCACCAAAACCGAACCCAAACCCTTAAGGTCCATTTCCTTAAGTATTTCGGGCATAGCGGTCCCCGGCCGCACAAGCGGGATATCGGCCCCGGTGATCATCACCTCTCTTACATGGACTCTAAGCCTGTCACCCAGGGTTCCGGCAGGATGATTTTTTCTGAAATCATCTTCACTGAATCGCCGCATCTTGAGAAGCACCACTGCCAGGGCATCACCAGCAGCCAGTGTTGCTGTAGTGCTGGCAGTAGGAGCAAGGCCGAGAGCGCATGCCTCTCTGTCGACCCCTGTGTCGATCATTGCCTCGCTGCTCTTGGCAAGGGTCGATTCCCTATTACCGGTTAAGGCGATTACAGAAATTCCCCTGTTTTTGAAAGCAGGTATTAAATCCGTAAGCTCCTGGGTCTCGCCGCTATTTGAAAGGGCAATTATGATATCATCTTTGGTAACCATGCCCAGATCACCGTGCATGGCCTCTACCGGATGGAGAAACATAGAGGGAGTACCTGTGCTGGCCAGGGTGGCGGTAATCTTTCTGGCGACAAGCCCCGATTTACCTATTCCGGTTATTACCACCCGGCCTTTAGTTTTAAGCAGCAGTTCAATGGCCTTTACAAATCCCTCATCCAGGTGATCTCTGACCCGCTTGATCCCTGCCAACTCAATTTCAATAACCTCTTTGGCCGCAGGAAGGATAGAATCGACTTCATCAAAAAATGTATCTCTGTTCTCCATAAGACCTTTTAGACCTGAAGTTTACGTTATTCTCATCTGCAAACGAATCTTATTGTACTCTGGAGATAGCTATACATTCAAGTCCTGTATATTGAATACTTTGTTATTTTCTGTTTTCTATCAATACGGATATGGCTTATGGACGGTATTGGGGGAAAAATTGAGTAACATGAATTTACATACTCTTAATAGGCAATCCTATCTTGACTATAGTTCCCTCATCTTGTGAGGAATTGAAGGATATGGAACCACCGTGGCTGGTCACAACCAGATGGGCCATATAGGTTCCAAGTCCGGTCCCGTTTTTCTTCCCGGCGGTTGCATACTTTTCAAAAAAGCATGAACGTATCTGTTCAGGTACCACACCCCAGTTGTGCACAATGACCCACAACCATGCATTCTCATGTTTGAGTTTGATCTTTACGGGCTGGTTTTGGGGCGAGGCCTCAATGGCATTTTTAACCAGGTTGTCCAGTGCGCTTTGAAGATATGTTTTGTCTCCGATAAAAGGCAGGCTGTGTTCAAGGACATAAAATTTTTTATTAAAGATAATGACTATATCGACGTTTTTCTTATCAGCAATATTTCTGAGAGTACTGCGGACCTGAGCGACCATTTCTAAGAAGTCGAACTGTTCTTGCAAAGGCTTATATGAGCCGGGTTCCAGACGCACAACATTAAGATAGGTATTAACCATATTTTTCAGTTGTTTCCCGCAATGTTGTATATGGAGGCAGTGCTTCTGCTGTTCTTCGCTGAGTTCAGTTTTATCAAGCAGGCGGTTGGCAAGACCTACAATCGCTACCAAGCGGGAATGCATGTCATGGCGTAGCATCTTTTCCATATCCATTCGGGAAATCTCCATCTCGACGAACGGGGTGATATCACGAAAGGTCGAGATGATGCTTGGCTTTTCTCTGTAATTGATCAACGCGCTATTGATAGATACCCAACAGTATGTCCCGTCGTGCTTTCTGAATCGATATTTGACAGGATTGCCGGTCCTCTGATTTTTCATAAGTTTTGTAAAATAATGAATTGCCCCGATTCGATCCTCAGGATGGAGCAGGTCAAACATATTACGCCTATAGAGAGTCATAGACTCAAGACCGAGCAATCGGCTGAAAAATTTATTATGGAAAATAATCTTGCCCTCGTAAAAGACCGCAACCCCATCTGCCACATTATCCACAAGACTCCGGTATTGCTCCTCTGACTGCCTCAGCAGTTCAGTCTTCTCCCGGACTTTACATTCAAGGCGCTGGCGATCTATTACCCGGTTGACGCTGACAAGGAGTTCTCGGATATTGAAAGGCTTCTCAATAAAGTCTGAGACACCGAGCTTGATGGCCTCCAGGGCAATTTCAAAATTACCATAGCCCGTAATTAATATGATACCAATGGAGGGAGTGATGGCGCGCAATTTTCGGGAAAGAGAAATCCCGTCCATTTGAGGCATTTTAATGTCAAGCAGGGCAAGATCATAGCTTTGCCGAGTTGCCATTTCAAGGGCTTCTACCGGGGAACAGGTAGTTGTAATATTAAAGCCCATATCTGACAGTACTTCAGTCAGTAATTCACATATACTTTTTTCGTCGTCAACAATTAAAGCATTGGTAGAATTTTGCATTCAATCCTGGTTGCAATCGTCATTGTATAAATTAATTCATGATAAGATGACAGGTAAACTATCCCTGACCTTCCCTTCTCTCAATTTATAATAAATAAACTCCCATCTGAGACAATGATTTCATTCATGGCCACGAATTAAGCAATAAACATCAGTACCATATGTTTTTAAAGCCTGCCCCGAGGACCTTAAGCCGAATATAATTATAGCTTAAAGCTGGAAGCATTACCAAAACTTTATCGACCTAAAAACAGTAAAATCTTAAGGGTTCCTTGAAAAATTAAAGTCACAATTTTACTAAAAAGTTAAAAAACACTCAACAAACTCAAAGAGTTATGTTATAATTTCGAGAAATC
>DQXT01000028.1 GCA_011042225.1 Deltaproteobacteria bacterium
CAAATCAGTCAGGTTAAGAAAATATTCCAGACCTGAAAGATCAAAGATTGCACGAGATTCGGCATTCAGGGTGGTGAGTATATGTGCCATATCCTGAGTTATAGGATCACATGGGCCTGTTTCCAGGGCTTCACGAATAGCAGATTCCAGGTTGGGGTCCGGGATAAAGATCCCTTGATCAAATGTTTTTGTGACCGTTATGGATTTCAGGTATTTGGACTTGGTGACAGCCGCAAAATCGAATACGTCCTGGGGGTCATCGGTGCACCAAGTGCCCGATCTGCTGGCTCCTGCCATCGCCTTGATTACATAGTTTTCCATATCTCCTTCATTGCCGGGGAGGTTCCCCACGCAAAGTGATACTGTAGCAAGGACTCCGTATCTTTCAGTGGTTGTTCCTGCCCAGACCTTGTATCCAGGTTGGGGGGAGTAAAGAGACTCAATGGCCAAGTTTTCCTTTAGGGGGTATTGTGTTATCATTACGGATACATTGGCGCTGATAACCTCCCAATGTTCCGGAATTTGGAGAATCAGGCCGTACTCCGTAGTATTTGAACTTTCGGTCCCCTGCCCGGTTATGGTGAGATTAATAATAGCGCCGGTTTCAGACGTGTCAGGCCCCTGTAATGACGAGATCGTCAACTTGCAGGCTGCATCGTTATTACAAGTATTGCACCTGCTATTCCAATGACTGCTTTTAAAATCCCCCTGGTATTTTCCATCATCTCCACTCCTTGAATTTGTAACTTTAGTGGAATAGCAAGCTTCTTTGCCCTCGGGTATATCCAACCTTGGTTTTTTGTGATTTAACATCCCTTCGATTGAGGCGAAACGTGAATAATAAATAATTGGCATTTAATCAGGAACCTAATGTGCAAACCTTCATAATTTCGGCCAGGTTGAGGGCAGAAACTATCTGTTATTCGCCAATTTTGATTATGGACCTGAAGGGATGGGCTGTCAAATTTAAAAGGTGAAGTTATATAGAGAGGGGAAATTAGATTATCCTTGGGTGAGGTGATTATGGATAATGGTGAGGGCGAAGGTTGCAAAGACGACTGTGAGGGGGTGGATGAAGGATAAATAGGGTATGCCAAGGAGAGTTTTTAAAAAATTCTGACTATCCCTTACCCTGTCTTTGTATGTAGCCTTAAGGATTTTGGACTTTATAGGAATGTTGCGGATAATGATTTGGTGGAGATGGGGGGACTCGAACCCCCGACTTCCACGTTGCGAACGTGGCGCTCTCCCAGCTGAGCTACATCCCCCTTGGTGACCTGTGAAAAAGAGGTAATGCCTTCAGAATATCCCCCGGTTTTCGAGGCCGGCTTTGGTCGTTTGAATTATATTCTTTCCCGCTTTTCCTGTAATTTCCAGCCGTACTTTTTTACCAGTAAATATTTAATAAATCAATCAGCAATTTTTTCGCAACTGCCCGGTATTTCCCAATAATTTTAGAGTGAGTGAAGTGTACCCGATTGTCAAGACAAAAAACGTGGTATTTAAGGTGTATTGTTTTGAGGATATACCCATGAGGAGAGTTGGCTGGCATAATAGTTTGATAGGCTATAAATCAATCAGGAGGGTCGTCATGAAAAGGACGTTTTTGATTCTATCGGCAATAGCTCTTGTTCTGGTGATGGGAAACTCATTAACATGGGCTCAGGATATGTACTTTACCGGTAACCTGGGGGCAGTCTGGGTAGAGGATTCGGATATCACTTGGTTTGACGGTATCCGTGATGAAGCTGAATTCAACACCGGTTTGGCTATGACCGTTGCGATTGGCTATGATCTGGGCACCGGGCTTCGGACGGAATTTGAGATAGGTTACCGTTTTAACGACGTGGACAGACAGCTCCCCGGCGGCATTGGTGGGGATATCGACTCTTTTTCAGTCATGGCCAACGCCTTTTTCGATTTTTTGCCGGGTCATCAGATCAGCCCTTTTATAGGAGCAGGCTTAGGTATCGCTAATGTGGAATTCAATGTTGATTATTGGGGCGAAGACGATGATACCGTTTTTGCATATCAATTCATGACGGGTGTGAGTTTACCGGTGGGCTATAATATGAACATCGATTTTCAATATCGCTACTTCGCTACTGAAGACCCTGATTTTTATTACTTTGAAGCCGAATACAAAACGCATAGCCTGATGGGCGGGATCCGCATAAACTTTTAACTCAAGAGCGCTGGCCCGGGTCGTACGGAACGGATAGTGCCGCGCTGGCATAAAAGCACTATGGCGGCCTTTGACCGTGCGAACCGGCATAAAATACCTGCAAAGACTTTTCCCGAGTAATATCCATCAAGGCCGCCATCCTGATTAGGCCTTTTTATGTCCATTGCTTGATTTTGTTTCCATCTTTATCTGTAAACTCTCCCACAATAATCAAAATGCAATCAATGACCGTCCAGATGCCAAAGCAGCCCAGTGTCAACAAATGCAATATGCCGGTTCCGATTTTTCCTACATAGAATCGGTGAATGCCTAAAATACCTACGAAAAGACAGAGCAGAAAAGCCGGCAGAATTCGCTTTTCAGTCATTTTTATCTCCTTCTATCGAGTTGTTGAGGGTTTCGAGAGCCGGTGAATGTTGCCAAACCAAAAATATACCGGTAAACATTCAATCGGCTGAAGCGCAAGGATGATTGTAAAACACCATTTCACGGGCCTTTTCTCTTGCCAGAATATCTGCCTGCTTCAGTATAGTCGGTATTCGATAAGCCCCATGCATCGTCCTGATTTTCTCAGCTGCCTTTTGCTGGTCTATCCCGGCAGATGTTATGTACAGAGGACGTGTGCTTTTTCCCCGGAAGACCTCGATTCCAAAGGATCCCTTAAACTTGGATTTTGCCACACCAACTACTGATATTTTGCTATCAAGGTATTTAAAGAGGTGCTGTCCAAGACCAGGCGAATCCCCGAGCATCACGTAACCGTCAATGACTATCTCATCCGGCAACGGATTGATTTGCTGGAGCAGCGTTACAATACATGGAAGTTCCCGTCTGTAAAACTCCCCGGGCACATAGTCCGCTGGTGTTGGCAAAATTCTGGTATATGATGCTGAAGGCCGTCTATCTCTATAATCTGAGAACAGCACACAGGCTGCCGTACAGCCAGTCTCAAAGTAATGAACATCCATGGCCGCTATCATCATTTACAGTGACTTCCTGATACGTTGGGTCTCTGATGGATATAGCGGATACCAATATCTCTCATATTGATGCTCTCCGGCCTTAAAACGGTCTGTCATATAATAAGAGGCCTTTCTGATAGCTTTGTTTATTATATAATATTTCTATATATTCAGTAATCTATTTGACCGCCTCTTTTCCGGTTTGGTAATGTCGGTTCGGCCGAACTAGCTATAGCGTCCAGATTCCTGCGAAAGGATATCTCACTCGACGTATTCTAATCAATGGAACCGTCGCAGCAGGGTCGGCTCACAACATCCCTGCCCGGCGAGGCAGATAGCTTAAAAAATTTGCCGAATCTTAAAGTTTTGCGTATAATTGGTCGACAAGAAGAACAGATCAAAAATACTTCTTGCTTTTATACCGTTAGCCGGTGACTTGTCCAGGCCACCGGCTAACACCTCCAAGATCCTTCTGCCCTTTACTGTTCTGGCATAAATTCAACTGAATACGGTATGACGCTGAGGCCGTGTCCTGTAACAAACAACGGTTTCAAGCGCAGTTTAATGCGGGAAGGCACAAAATTGCCGGCCCTTGTTGCAGATTGAGACCAGGAGAGATATGATTTAAAAAGGCTCAGAAAACATAGTATAGATGGAAAAGACCCGGTTTCTTTCAGATGGCTCAATCCTTTTTTTATGTGCAAAAGGAGGTGTGTGATGAAAAAGATCGTTGTTACTGCCTTTACTCTCTCGTTGTTTTGGGTTGCTTTCGGGCAGGTCGCATGGGGTAAATCCATCACGAATATCCGTCTGGATCCGCCCGCGCCATACACCCTTGTCTTCGGACAGGAAGTCAATGTTTCGTTTGATTACCAGGGGATCAATACATCGGGACTTCGAATATTTGTCAGGCCCTATTCGGGGCAGAATCCCAGCCCCCGCTATACAGCCGAAGGGTCCCCATCTTATCCGTCGGGAGCCGGACACGGGTCCGGGAGTTTTACGATCAGACCGGGCGACCCTGTGACTGTAGATGCAATTAAGATCTCGGTCTATGGAGACAACGGCCAGGACCTGCTCTTTGAATTCTTTCTTCCGGTGAAATACGCATTTAAATCCGAACGCATGGTCTTAAACAGGCATTTGGAGATGACCCCAGCCGAGCCGTTGCGACTGCGAGAGTCCCGCCTGATGGAGAGTCCTGCCCTTGCCGGTCCCCGCATGAGGATTCGTCCGGACCTCAGCCGGAAACTTGTATCCAGGGTCCCTCTGAGCATACCACAACGCGATAATCAGGTATTGTATCAGCAGGTGCCGTCCATCCGGCCACCCGACAGCCCGTCCGGAACGGATCAGACGTGGAACGATCAGATGAATAACTGGCTGAATCAGCTGAATCACGTTCTGTTAGCCGAAATACAGCTGGTGGTGGAAGATGAAAATACCGTGCGGAATCTGGTCGAATTTGAAGAAGGAGAAGACGTCAGTGTATACGATCAGGTGGGACTGAGGCTGTATTTTTTGAGATTGACCCAGTTTCAGAGAACGGGTGAAGAATCCGATGAAGGCAACGAGTAAAAGGCTGGCCATATCAATAGTGGTCTTGGGATTGATAATGGTACCCTGGCTCTATGCCCAGGAGAAACCCAAAGACCCGGAGGCCACAGAAAAGATCGACTACGAGGGCCTCCTGGAGCAGGCGAAAAAAGACTTCCTGAATAAAAAGGAGAAATTTGAGTTCGAGCCGGCCAAGCCTCCTGAATATCTCCAGGACGAGAAGACCAGGTCTCTTTATCTGAAATCCTGGCAGGCCTATTACGATTACCTCTCAGAGGGATTGGCCTATCGGCTGAAGGTGTTTCGCTGGCAGGCCCTGTCATCGATCATCATCTTTTACTCGGTGCTCTTTTTGGTTTTTGCAGGTATTCTTTTTTCCGGCATTCAGTTTTACAAATCCATGAAATTTGCCGGGAAGAAAGAAGAGGACGGGAAAACGAACCAGGCTTTGACGGAGTTTGAGGCCTCGGCGTCCGGCATCAAGGTCAGTTCACCTGTGCTGGGCGTGATCATACTGGTGATCTCTCTAGCCTTTTTCTATCTCTATCTCGTCTATGTCTATCCGATCCAGGAGACCTTTTAGAACGTTTCCTGAAACTGTCTATTGAAGCGGGACTGCAATTCCTGGATGCCGGGTTAAAAATCAACATTCAGGAAAATTGACTTCACCAATGATTGTAATTACAATAATTACAAATTGAAATTCAATTCAATCTTAAGGAGCAAAATCCATGGAAAATCAGATACGATCAAGGGATGCCAAGCTGGTCCCCATTGGAAATTCCAAGGGCGTTCGCATACCCAAGGCGCTCCTTCAAAAATATGGCCTAAAAAACTCCCTTTTAATCGAAGAAACAGACAAAGGACTGCTTCTTCGTAATAAAGAAGAAAGCAAGCTTTCTTGGGAAGATACCTATAAATCCATGGCCAATGAAAAGGAAAATTGGGACGATTTTAATGCAACGCTTCTTGATGGCTTAGAGGATGAGGGCTTTGAGTATTAAAAGGTACGAAATATATTTTGCAGATCTCAACCCCACCATAGGGAGCGAAATAAAAAAAGTGCGCCCCGTCGTCATAATCAGCCAAGATGAAATGAATAAATATTTGGATACAGTCGTTGTCTGCCCATTAACCTTAAAATTGCATCCACTATGGAGAACTCGGATCCAGATAAAATGCGTGGACAAAAATGCCGAAATTGCTGTTGACCAAATTCGCACCATTAGCAAGCATAGGTTGAAAAATAAACTTGATAAGTTATCCGATATCAAAGCCGCCCAGTTACGAAAGCTGATAACTGATATGTATGGCGAATAATCATTTTTTTAGGAGAATTACCTCCTGCACTTCAGCGCCAGAGAGAATTACCCCACCTTAAATCCAGATTTATCTGTAAATCTAAGAATTTTACGTTTTCATTCTTGCGGGCCAACGCTCGAACTTTGCTTCCTGTCTTTATGAATCGACATCATTGGAAGGTTACAGATGGCGGGCTGTGTATTCATCTAACAGTCTGCGAATCATTTTTTGATACTGAGTATTGTATTTTTTTGCTTCATTTTTAAAAAAATCTACACTGGTCCCGTCCCCTGCTATGTCACTTGAAGAAACCGGTCTACTCGATATTATCCGGTCTATAACCCAGGAGCGGATCGATCACCGGGGCGTAATGCCCTGGGACGGGTATGGGAAAGGTCACGATCTCATATATGCCGGCCATCTCCCGCAGAAGGAAGTAGCCTGTTCCCACGAAAATGCCTGAGATGTATCCGGAAGCACATCCGGTGTCGTTAGCCCTTTTTACGATCTGCTTGGGGATCTCAACCACACCGAACGCCGTATTCAGGACACCCCGGCCGAGCTTGTCGAAGGCGAGCACAAAGGCATTGTCCTCATAAACATTACTGTTTATCCACTCGCCTCTCTGCACGCACTCTTTTTCTTCTGCCTGTGCCTGTACTGCCATTAGGATAAAGGCAATTGCACAACAAATCATAATTGCTAACGATTTCACCAGCTGTCCTCCTTACCGCAGATTCCTCTACAAGGATACACATTCTATACTGATTTTCCATGTTCATAAACTAAATTTTTCCTATTCTCCATCCTCATACCTGCCGATGTTCCTAAGCCGGTGGTATAGATAAATTATTAAAAGCACGCCGGATACTGATAACGATCAGATCCAGGATTCGTTACAGGTGAGAGTTCCGCCGGACCTTTTGCAGGAGCAGTCCCTCATTTCATTCAACCAAAGATATTCCTGCCTGTTTTGGGGTTGATAAAATCATCCGGAGCGACAAGTAACCTCCCGTTGGTTTCCGGCTCAGGTATCATTTTCCATAATCTGATCCAAAGCCCCTGCCAGGGAATCTTCGGCGAGGCCATAAATCGATAGTACCTTTTCTTCTTAATGGAGAACCCGAACAGGGTCTCAAGGGCCCTGAGAAGATTGGACGTCCTGGATGAGACAAAAGGAA